>JAABRH010000100.1 GCA_011391015.1 Sulfurovum sp. | reverse complement strand
GTGCGCCGGCTGCCTCAAGGACATAAAATAGATTTTTCATCACCTGGTGTGTCTGGTTTTCAATATCATCTCCTGCCATCACCCCTTCAGGCGTCAAGCCTATCTGTCCTGATGTATAGATAAAGCCGTTTACTTTCACTGCTTGGGAATAGGGTCCTATGGCTTGTGGTGCTTCATGTGTAGAGATAAATTTCATCGTTGTTTGCTCCTTAGTTTCTTTCGTAAAATATATAAGAGGTGGAATAGTTTGAAAATTCAAAATAAACCTTTTTCTCTCCTGC
>JAABRH010000099.1 GCA_011391015.1 Sulfurovum sp. | reverse complement strand
TCCGTCTTTGCTGCCGTATGCGGTTGAGACTTTATCGATTTTTATAAATTTATGTACCAGTTTGTCACCTGCATACACATCAAGCACCCCGTTCGTCCCTGTCCAGTTTTGAAGCGAACGGCTCAGAGAGTTTTGTGTCTCTTGTGTACATCCTGCAAAAAACAGTAACGATATTCCTAAAATCAATATTTTAACTTTCACATTGTTTCCTTCAATTTTTTAACTATTGTAACGTGATTGCACTAAGCTTTCGGCATTCCAAATTTTTGCGTGACCAACTCACCTTCGTCATTAAAATAAAGATAATAAAGCGTATCTTTTGTCACAGGAAGCCCCGCAAGGTAACGCAACGCCAAATTAGCCTGAAGAGAACCGATATGCATCACAATCGGTGCGGTAATTCCGCCTGGTTTGTGGTCTGAAACATTGAATACATCAAAATTCGCCTCATCAAAAAAACAGACTTGCCCGTTAAACTCTTCTACACTGGCATAGATCCAAGGTGTACTCTTCTGCTTGGCATAATTGTCTATCTGAGCTCTTGTGGCTAAATTGTCTGTGGCATCCAGTATCAAATCATACTGATTGTCCAACTCCGTAAAGGCATCAAAACGCATATCAAATACCTGTGTTTTCACAAATGGGTTTTTTGATTCAACAAGAGCAGCTACGGTTTTGGCTTTGTTTTTACCTTCATCTACTAAAGTAAACGCGATTTGTCTGTGTATGTTATGCCCTGAGACGATATCAAAATCGACCAGATGGATCTCTCCAATCCCTGATGTCCCCAGTGCCATTGCCAAAGTTGAGCCCAATCCGCCTGCACCGACAATCACTATCTTTTTATCTTGCAGCCCCTTTTGTGTGGCTTCTCCCCATAACTGTATCTGTCTGTTGAAGTACTCTTGTTGTGTCACGATCATTCACCTCTTAACTGCAATTCTTTCTCAAAGCCCCATGCTTTACGGTGTTCGAGTACTTCACTTTTTTCTATGACTTCCACCAGCATGGATTCTTTGTCTTCAAGCATCATCTCGACTTCACCCTCTGGCGATACAAGCATCGTATCACCATAAAATTTCCACTTGACATCATTGTCACTGTATTCACCTAAGCGGTTTGCTCTGAGTACAAAACAGCCATGTAAAAAGGCTTTGGTTTTGATAATCTCTCTCCAACGGTTGTGTGAACCAAAAGTCGATGCAGTGGGCAACAAAACAAGATCCACTTTTTTTTCTGTCACCTTTTGCCAAAAATAATCAAAATGCAGCTCAAAACCTGCCATCACCATCACTTTAAATCCTTTGAGAGTGAACATCATCGGGTCTTCAAGCGGTTTGATTGGGTTTGCAAAAAACTTTTTCTCATTCCAGTGTGCATAGGGAAGCAGTATCTGCTGTTCATAATAGCGTGTCGTACTTGGGGTAATCTTAACGATAGTCTTATGGTAGCCGTCTTTTTTACTGACGATAATCGGTGCCACAAAAATAATATCATATTTTTGTGCAAGACTTTTAAGCAGTTCAGTATGTTTTCGCGTCTGCTCTTTGACCATATTGGGTGACATAGTGGCAAATTCTTTAAAAAAATGATTGAGTACATACTCGCCAAGAAGCATCACGTCTGCACCTCTTTGTTGTGCCTGTTTGAGATAAAACTCAAGCCTCGTGGCATTCATCCCCAGTGTAGGCAACTGAAGGGCTGCTACAACAAGCTGTGCCATTATGCATCCTCCGGCGTATTTTGGTTTGCCTGCTCGATGATGGTGATTTTTGTTTTAGCCTCTTCTATGAGCATTTGTGCTTCTTTAATGTTTTTAAGTCCCTCTTCATAGACTTTTACTGACTCCTCCAAAGTGATCTCAGGATTCATCAACTTTTCGAGCAATGTTTTGGAATACTCCAGTTTTTCTTCAAATGTGGTATGTTTCATGCAAGCACCTCTTGTATCATAGTGTTAAATTTGTCCAATTCTACCAAAAAAGCATCATGCCCGTAACTACTTTGCACTTCAAGATAAGTACACTCTTGTGCATTGCGTTTCATCATCTTGGCAATATGTTCCATCTCAGAAGGAAAAAAGAGATAATCTGAACTGAAACTGATTAGGGTTACTCTTGCTTTAATCCGTGAAATCGCTTCATGAAGCGAATCATAACCCCTGCTGAGATTGAAAGTATTGATCGCTTTGACGATATACAAATACGAAAGCGGATCAAAAATACGTGAAAAATTATTGGTATTGTACTCCATATAGCGCTCTACTTCATAACGTCCAAAAAGTTCAAAAAGTCCATCGTTGCTGACATAGTTTCGTCCGAATTTGCTGTCCATCGATTCGGGTGAGAGATAAGAGATATGTCCTGCTATTCTTCCTATCGCCAAACCGTCCAGCCCCTCTTCTTTAAAGGCATCTTTTTCATAATTGCCATGATTGAAACGGGGG
>JAABRH010000098.1 GCA_011391015.1 Sulfurovum sp. | reverse complement strand
AGTTCGATGCTTTTTCCGCTTATCTTGTCTCTCAAAGAACAAGGGTGTATCAAAAGAGCCATTGTTCCCAAGGAGTCAATAGTCTATCTGAGTCGTATCTCCGGGGTAGAGTTCATTTGTGTGGAGACACTGAGTGAAGCCATAGAGATACTCAAAAACAAAGATTTTCAAGCAAATGTGCAGTCGTTTTCTTATGAGGCACAGTGTTTTACCCTAGAGGGTGTACCGTATTATTTTGAGCGTAAATATGAGAGCGATTTTTTAGAGGTAAAAGGGCAGACTGTAGCCAAGAGAGCCTCACTCATCGCAGCAGCCGGTATGCATAATTTTTTGATGGAAGGAAATCCTGGGTGCGGCAAAAGCATGATAGCCAAACGGCTCAAAGATATCTTGCCTCCCTTATTTGAAGAAGAGATACTCTCGATTGCCAAACATCAGTTTTTAGATGGTATGACGCCTGACTTTTACGCGCTTCGTCCTTTACGTTCTCCACACCACACGGCAACTTCAGCTTCTATCTTTGGAGGTGGCTCAACCGTAGCCAAAATAGGTGAAGTGGCTTTGGCGCATAAAGGCATACTCTTTTTTGATGAGCTTCCCCACTTCTCTAAAACTATTTTGGAAGCACTTAGGGAACCGTTGCAAGATAAAAAAGTACATATCGCAAGGGTCAATGCCAAGATAGAATACGAAGCAGATATCATGTTTGTAGCAGCACAAAACCCCTGCCCCTGCGGTAATCTGCTATCCAAAACAAAACCCTGCCGCTGCAGTGAAGTGGAGATAAAACGCTATCAAAACAAGCTTTCTGATCCCTTTTTGGATCGTATCGATCTTTTTGTAGTGATGCAGGAAGTCTGTGCGAGTGATAAGGCAGATATCAGTTCATCAAGTATGCACGAAGCGGTGCTAAAGGCGTTTAAAGCACAAAAACAAAGAGGACAGCAAAGACTCAACGGAAAATTGAGCGAAGAGGAGATAGAAAAATATTGTACGCTTGAGGTTGAGGCCCAAAAGGTACTCCAAAGTGCTGTGGGTAAATTTGGTCTTTCACATAGAAGCATTGCTTCAATCAAAAAAACCGCCAGAACCATAGCAGATCTCAATGCGCATGAAAAGATAGAAAGAGCCGATCTTTTAGAAGCACTCAGCTATAGGCGAAGATAGGTGTGAGGATGCCGGAGCATCCATTATTTAGGCACATACCAGCTTGGTCACGACAAATCCGCCCACTACCAGCCAGCCAAACATCGCTGCAGCGGTGTAGATGGGTGCCAGGCCAAGCCCTTTAAATTTGGCAAAGATGGTACCCATACCCAGTGCAGTCATCGCCATGGTGAGTAAGAAGGTATCTATCTCATTGATGATATCCACAATGTATTGGGGTACAAGATGCAAAGAGTTAAATCCTGCAACCAAGATAAAATAAACGGCAAACCAAGGGATAACCAACTTCATCTTACCCCCTGCTGCTCCACCCTCTTTTTTGGCGACATACCCTAGGTACAATCCCAAAACAATCAGCATCGGTGCAATCATAATTACCCGAGTCATTTTGACAATCACGGCTGCATCCGCCATCTCTTTAGAGGCATTGGGTATGGAGGCAGGTACAGCGACAACTTGCGCTACTTCATGGATGGTTCCGCCTACATAAATACCAAATTCTCTTGCCGTCATATGTAAAAAGCCTGTGGCGTGTTCAAATAGCGTGGTATATAGCACAGGATATAAAAACATAGAGACTGTGCCAAAAAGCACAACCATCGAGACTGCAATGGCTGCTTTATACTCTTCAGACTTCAGCACAGGCTCAGTTGCAAGTACGGCTGCTGCACCACAAACGGCTGCACCTGAAGCCGTGAGAATAGAAGTATCTTTTTCCATGCCAAAAAGTTTATAGCCTGCCCATGAACCCAGTATGAGTGTGCTGGTAAGCATGATGAGTGAGACTAAAAATCCTTCCATACCCACTTCGGCTATCTCTTGAAAGGTGATACGAAAACCGTAGAATACAATCGCAAAACGCAGGATTTTCTTTGCAGAGAAGGTGATACCGCTTTGCCATTCTTTGGGTGTGTTATTATGCAGAGTATTGGCATAAAAAATACCCAATACAATACCGATAACCAGAGGAGAGAGTCCGAGTGATTTAATAGCATTGAGGTCTGCAATGAAGGTCGCTGCTGCTGAAAAAATAGCAACAAAGAGTATACCGCTGAGGGTACCTTTTCGATTTTGAGGTGAAAATGGCATTTTTGTCCTTTTGATTCAATTTGATTGATTACTTTTTCAAAATTGTACTATAATTTTGATATAATTAAAAGATAAACGGTGTAAAAAGAGACATAAAGTTCAAAAAAAAGAGAAGAGTATGAAGATAACACTGAGACAAATGGAGATTTTTTTAAATGTGGTGATGCATGGTCATTTGACCAATGTTGCAAAAGAGATGAGGCTGAGCCAGTCTGCTGTTTCGATGTCTATCAAAGAACTGGAAACGATACTGGGCAGACCCGTCTTTGACCGCATCAATAAAAAACTGGTGCTCAACGAGGTCGGGCGGGCATTTTATAAAGAGATAGACCCTCTATTTAAGAAGCTTGCAGATATTGAGTATGAGTTTAAAAACTCAGAAAATAAGGGGATGATTCGCGTGGGTGCGAGTACAACCATCGTGGATTATCTGATGCCGACGATTATCTGCAGCTATATGAGTGCATATCCTGATGTGAAGA
>JAABRH010000097.1 GCA_011391015.1 Sulfurovum sp. | reverse complement strand
TGAATACAATATCTATCTCCGAAATACAACGCAACCTCCATAAGCTCGAAGGTCTTGACATCGTAGAAGTTGTTGATAAAAAACGTCATCAAGTAAAAGGATATTTTTTAGATAAAAAGTATCATGATTTTGTCGAAGCATTAGTCAGCAGTAAAGAAAAAGAGATAGCAGATAAACTGGTTCGGCTTAAAAATCTAAGTCAAAATGTAACGGTATTGGAAGACAAAAGTATCAATTTATGTAAAATAGACGAGGAAATGTATCGTGACATTTTTTGATACCAATGTCTTAGTCTATTTTACCATCAATCAAGATAATCATAAATTGGCTACAGCACAAAAGTCTATCTATGATGCCGTCAAAAATGATAATTTTCTCATATCACCTATGGTCATCAGTGAGTATATCTTTATACTTTCCAAATATAAAATAGTCAAACAGCATCAGGATAAAGTTGATTTTTTTAGCGCATATATACAGGGTTTTATAGATAAAGAGAAAACCATGCAAGCATACGAACTGTGTCAAAAGATAGACTTTTGTAAAAACATCAATGATGTCCTACACTTAAAGATAGCAGAAGAGCACTGCGATAAGCTGGTAACTTTTGATAGTGATTTTAAAAAGTTACAACACTATACAAACATAAGCATAGAGATACTTGCATAGATGAGAAACATTGATAAAGAAAAATTTGATGAGATTAATCAATTTGTAAAAACAGGTATCTTGTTAACAAAATATGAGCAAGTCCTATTATGAATTTCAAACCATTTTTAGCCTACTCTGCATCAGCGGGAAGCGGTAAAACCTTTGCGCTTTCAGTGCGGTATATCTCACTGCTTTTTATGGGTGAGGTACCCAGCAGTATTTTAGCTGCTACGTTTACCAACAAGGCGGCCTCTGAGATGCGTCAAAGAGTCGTTGAAGCTTTGCGCAGTCTTGGAGATAATGAAGCATTTTTGGATGCAGTGTGTAGCCAGACAGGACTAAGCAGGGAGGAGTTGTTTGCCAAACAGCCTGAAGTGTTGGCGAGATTTTTGTCCGGTAGCAGCTATATTGTCACACTCGATAGCTTTTTTTCGTCTATCTTGCGCTCTGCTTCGCTGGAGATAGGGCTTGAGCCTGATTTTGTGACTAAAGAGCAGGGTACACAGGAGCTTGAAGACTATTTTTTGGATGAGGTGCAAGCGGGTGGACTGCTCTCTAGTCTTGTGAAGCTGGCGATGGACATCGAAGATAAGCGTTTTACCAAGATATTTGATTTGATGCAAAACCTTTATAAAGCAGATCCTTTACTCCCACAGCACACGTACGCTCATGGTATGCTGTCGCAGCAAGTAGAAGTATGTGAACAGTTACGTTTAAAGATGATAGACGCTCTTGTGCGCACAAAGGCTGCTGCTCGGTGTATAGGGCAGTTTGAGACAACACACATCAAAGAACTTTTTGCCAAAGGCTTGTTTGCAAAAGAGAGCTTAGCAGAGCATAGTTGGTTTACAAAAATAGCCAATGAGGAGATAGAAGGGCTGTTCGCATCTCTTAAAATGGCATTATCCAAGTGGGCTAAGGATAGAGAAGCTTTGGTGCTTAATAATCTTTTTAGTCTGTATGAAGCTTACCGAAATGCAACTATCGCTTCGGTAAAAGCATCGGGTGTGCTGAGTTTTGATGATTTGACTTATTTTACCTATAGGCTGCTGCATGAGAGTCTAAGTAAAGAGTTTTTGTATTTTAAGATTGACTCAAAGTTTAAACATATACTGCTCGATGAGTTTCAAGACACTTCCACCTTGCAATTTCTACTGCTTAAACCGCTCATTGATGAGATATTTTCCGGCAAAGGACAGAGTGAGTTTAAGTCGTTTTTTTATGTGGGAGACACGAAGCAGTCATTGTACCGTTTTCGTGGTGGTGTTGAAGAACTGTTTGATAAAGTGGCAGAGCATTATGGCGTGACTATAGAACAGATGGATACCAATTATCGAAGTGCCAAACAGATTGTCGAACAGGTCAATCGTAGTTTTGAGGGTCTGATGCCGCAGTATGTACCGCAAAAAAGCAAAAAAGAGGCAGAGGTGGGCTATGTGGAAGTGTTGGAGTCAGAAGAACCCATCCTTGAAGCTTTAAGGCAAGCCAAGCGACTTTTGGCATTGGGTATTTGCTTAGATGACATCACATTTTTAGTCAATACCAATAAAGACGGGGTTGCACTGCAAGAAGCCTGCCACGCAAAAGTATCGATACCTTGCTGCATGCTTCGAGTTCTTTGAAGTACATACCCAAAATCGCTGCCTTAGTTGCTATGGTGTCGTACCTCGTTTATGGTGAAAAGATCGATGCCCATGCCTTGTTGCAAAAAGTGGGTAAGTCTTTGGATAAGATAGATGTGTCATGGTTTTCTATGTTTATGTCTCCTTTACAGGTTATTGATAGACTGGTACGCGAATTTGGGTACTTTGATGCCGATATGAATATTTTAAAACTTTTAGAGTTTTCAGCAGGGTTTAGGGATTTGCCTACATTTATCGAAGAATTTCAGACTTCTTCAATCGGGGTGGCTGCGAACTCTGTGCATGGAGCCAAGATATTGACGATTCACGGATCAAAAGGCTTGGAGTTTGAGTATGTGATCGTACTGGATAAACTGACACGACCCAATCATGATAAAACCGCGCTTCTTTACCGGTATGATGAGAGTCTGCATATAGATAAAATCTTTTACAGAACCAAAAACA
>JAABRH010000096.1 GCA_011391015.1 Sulfurovum sp. | reverse complement strand
AGTAGTTTTGCACTACATTGATGCCTGCATCTTTTACTTTTTGTGCAGCATCGTTGTGTATGAGCTCAAGCTGTGTCCAGTAGGTTTTGACATCACCTCTTGCGATGACCGCATCAGCGATGGCAGGAAGGGCATCAGGCTTTCTAAAGATAACCACCATATCGACAGGTACATCGATCTCTGCAAGGCTTCTGTAGACTTTTTCGCCCAAGATAAAGTCTTCTTTGGGATAGACAGGTATCATCTTGTAGCCAACATTTTTTAAGTACTCTGCCACATGGTTGGATGCCTTTGTACTGTCCGGAGATGCCCCTAAAACAGCAATGGTTTTTGCCTCTTGAAAATAGCGTTTCATCTCTTCAGCGTTGCTGTTGATTCGTGGTAGTTCACATTCCATCTTTGTTATCCTTTGTGATATAATTCAGCCAATATCATATCTAGGAAACTTAATGTTAGACTTAAAAAAGATTCAAAAAGCCTATGAAAGGGTATCGGATGTAGCGCATCGCACACCATTTAGCTATGCTCCAATTTTGAGTCAGTTAAGCGGCTATGAAGTCTACCTGAAAAAAGAAAATCTCCAGCGCACGGGTGCATTTAAGATACGTGGTGCATTTAACAAACTTGCTACACTCATTGAAGCAGGAGAAAGAGGCGGTGTGGTGGCTGCTTCAGCAGGCAATCATGCTCAGGGTGTCGCTTTTGCGGCAAAACATTTTGGTATTGAAGCGACGATTGTGATGCCTGAGTCTACGCCACTAACGAAAGTATTAGGAGTAAAAGAATTTGGTGCAACGGTGATACTTCAGGGAAGCAATTATGATGAAGCATATGCGTATGCAGTGGAGTTTGCCAAAGAAAGACAGTTTGCTTTTGTCCATCCTTTTGCCGATGACGAAGTGATGGCAGGTCAGGGGACAATCACACTTGAAATGCTTGAAGATGTCAGTGATCTTGATGCTATGGTAGTGTGTGTGGGGGGCGGAGGACTCATTTCGGGCATGTCTGTAGCTGCAAAAGCACTGCAGCCGGCTATAAAAATCATCGGTATATCCGCAGCGGGTGCACCTGCGATGAAAAACTCTTATGATGCAAAAACAGCTTTAGATACGCTTTCAGTGAGAACCATCGCTGATGGCATCGCTGTGCGCGATACCTCACCTGTCACCTTGGAGTATGTGTTAAAAAACGTTGATGTTTTTGAGACGGTATGTGAAGATGAGATAGCCTCTGCAATTTTGTTTTTACTTGAAAAACAAAAAGTGTTGGTAGAAGGTGCAGGGGCAGTGGGTGTCGCAGCACTCTTACATGGCAAAATCGATTTGCCAAAAGGCTCCAAAGTAGGTATTGTGCTTAGTGGCGGCAATATAGATGTCACGATGCTCTCTCTGATTATCGAAAAAGGTCTGATGAAATCCGCACGCAAGATGAAACTCATCGTCACACTCATCGATAAGCCAGGATCTTTGCAGTCTTTGACGGGCATACTCAAAGAGATCGGAGCCAATATTGTACAGATAGGCTACGACAGAACATCGACCGATTTGGAGTTTGGCGATGCGCATGTCTCCGTATCGCTCGAAACCAAAGGGGTGGAGCATCAGATGCAGATCAGAGAGGAACTTCAAAAAGCCGGATTTTCGTTTAAAGAAGCCCATTGATGATAGCGATTGATTTAGGCTCCAATACGCTTCGTGTATTAGAATATGAGTGTTCAAGCGGTACACGGATTTTTGAATTTGAAAAAGTGGTCAGAACAGCAGATGGTCTTGTTCAATCAGGCATCATAAGCAAGGAAGCCACAGCTAGGGTTATAGCCACCATCAAAGAAGCACAAGCGAAGATCGATTTTAGTTCCTCAGTAGTTAAAGCAGTTACCACAGAAGCCTTGCGCAGGGCATCTAACAGTGAGCAGGTACTCTATGAAATCAAAAAAGAAACAGGAGTGGCTTTTGAAATCATCACTGGAGAGGAAGAGGCAAGACTGACCTTGCAGGCAGTCAAACACAGGCTTGCTGCTTTGGCGTATGCTTCGGATTCTTTTGTGGTTGCCGATATAGGCGGCGGTTCTACCGAACTCATCTTTCATTATGGCACGGAAACTTTTTCCCAAAGTTTTCCTGTGGGTATCGTGACCATCGCACAAACGTATGGAACTTTGGAAGGTATAGCGGATGCATTGCCTACAGCGATGCAAGAGATGAAACTATTTTGTCAAAAGGTGTATCAAACCAAAGGCAAAGTACACGCGTATGTTGCCACAGCAGGCACACCTACTACAGTGGCAGCGATGAAACTCGGACAGAGCTATGAGAGTTATGATGCCAGACAAATCAACGGCACTTCACTGCAGCTCCATGAGTTGGATATCTACCTGAAAAAACTACTCTCACTTAATCCCGAAGAGAGGCAGATAGCCGTAGGAACAGGACGTTCTGACTTGGTCGCTGCAGGAATACTCATCTACAAACAACTCTATATGCTACTCGGATTTGAGACCTGCATAGTCATTGATGACGGTTTGCGCGAGGGCGTAGCCTTGGGTGCCTGCAAATAAACTCTAATCTTTTTTGGATATAATCAAAAAAAATTCTACCAATGGAGTGTGTGATCATGCAAATGTCTGGTGCACAAATGGTGTGTGAAGCGATTATCTCAGAGGGTGTTAAGACCGTATTTGGTTACCCTGGCGGGGCTATCATGCACGTTTATGATGAAATCTACAAACAAAACGGGTTTA
>JAABRH010000095.1 GCA_011391015.1 Sulfurovum sp. | reverse complement strand
ATACACAGAATGGGGCTTACATTGCACAGGTCGGTATGGAAATGCCCATTTTTTATTTTTAAATTTTTATCAATTTATCAAATATTTATTGACATTGTCAATACAAAATGCTATAATTAAAGTATTAAGAAAAGGTTTGCTTTGTGAGATTTGAGTGGAGTGATGAAAAAAATCAGTTGAATATTAAAAAACACCATATTAGTTTTGAAGAAGCGAGAGAAGTTTTTTTAGACCCTATGCATATTTCAAAACTTGATCATCGCTTTGATTGCTTCGAAGAAAGATGGATTACATTAGGAGTAACATCTGAAGAGAAAATCTTAGTTGTAGCAAATATGTTTTTTGATGACGATGGAAATGAAATCATCCGAATTATAAGTGCAAGAAAAGCAAATGAAAGAGAAAGGGGTTTTTATGAGCAACATTAAAGAGAGAGAACAATTTGATGACTATGAGATATTGGATGAGTATGACTTTAGTGATGGGGTTCGCGGTAGGTTTTATGAACCCAAAAAGATACCTGTATCATTGAGATTAGATAATGATATTGTTCTATATTTCAAGAAATTAGCAAGCGAACAAAAGGTACCGTATCAAACACTTATAAACGCACTGCTTAGAAAAAAGTTACAAGAAGTATAGGGTCTGTAAAAAACATCACTCACTTCTCAGAAATTGCGTTTATTGTTAGAATTGGCGTATTCATCTAATTTTCCACAGGCATAAAGTGCACCAATGAGTGCACCCATAGATGAGCCGGCAATAGATTTTATCTCATAGCCCTCTGCTAAATCTCTTCAATCACACCAATATGTGCATAACCTCTTGCACCGCCACTTCCAAGGATTAAAGATATTTTTTTGTTATGCATCACAACTTCCTTTTGTTAAAAATACGTCGGCTCTTCCATGATATAAAGAGCCTCTTTCATTACATTTATTTCCACCTGTCATTAGACTACTTAACTAATCTATGAGTTACCGCGAACATTGTAGGAATCAGCTAAAAGTATGTTTTACAGTGCAATCAAACTTTTTGCATAACAAACCGGATCAAATTCACAGATCACATCATGTTCATAGACAAGCAATTTTTCATCTTTACCAGGGTAGTCGTTATGGCTTAAAAAATGTTTCATGGCATTGATACGTGCTGTTTTTTTATCGTCTGTATGGATAATATACCAGGGAGCATAAACAAATGATGTTTTTGAAAGCATCTCATCTCTGGCTTTTGAGTAATCTTCCCATTTATTTTGTGCCTGAGCATCTATCGGGCTTAGTTTCCACTGTTTCAGAGGATCTTTTTTTCGATCTACAAAACGTTCTTTTTGTTCTGTTTTTGAGATATCAAGGTAATATTTGAAAAAGATGATATTTGAGTGTGTAAGCATCTGTTCAAAATTTCCAACTTCTTCCATAAATCTTTTATATTCATCTTTGGTGCAAAAGCCCATTACTTTTTCCACACCTGCCCTGTTGTACCAGCTACGATTAAAAAAAGTGATCTCTCCTTGTACAGGAAGATAGGGAGTAAAACGCTGAAAGTACCAGGCACTTTTATCACGGTCACTTGGCTTTCCAAGTGCCACAGTACGTGCTTCACGGGGACTTAAATGTTCTGTAAAGCGCTTGATCGTACCATCTTTTCCGGATGCATCCCTACCCTCAAAAATAACACATACCTGCAGATTTTCTTCTATAACATACTTTTGGAACTTTACAAGCTGCACCTGTAACTCATAAAGTTCTTTTTTATATCTATTTTTGTTCATAATATGTTCCTTTATTGCTACTTATAACTTAAATTCAAACAGTATACCTAACACCAGCGCCCCAATCGTTAATAGATAAAAAAAGCCATCAACCATCCCAATTTTTTGCCGCCCAAAACAAATACAATCCCAGCTTTACAAGAGAATTTACAATTGTTGCTATGATGATACCCTATATGGCAGTTTCCTGATAGTTTTCATGTTTATGTTAGAATATAATTTAGTATCAAGGAATACATCATGGAACCAAATACCCTACCAAAATACGACATGAGTGACAATCCGACAAACTGCTGTCCCCGATTCAATCCAAAGGGCTGGGATGGACAGGATCTCCACTTCAAAGACAAACTATTCGTCAAAGCCAAAACCATAAGTATTTTTCATATTCCATTAAATATAGGTTCTGTGTATCCCAAAACATTCACTGCTATGGAAGAAGCCAATGCGACGAGCGAAGACAACTTTATCGTGATGTCTCATGATCCTTCTGCATGGCAGGGAGAACACTACTTCTCTGCAACAAAAGATGTTCCTGGTCAGGAGATGATACGGCTATCAGGTGATTACATGACAAAAGTTTTTGAGGGACCATTCAAGGATATGCCAAAATGGGGAAATGAGATGGAATCGTTTGTCAAAGAAAAAGGCAAGCAGGCAAAGAAAATATATAATTTCTATACCGCTTGTCCAAAATGTGCCAAATACTATGGTGAAAATTATGTAGTGGCTGTTGCCCAAATATAATACCTTGTATAATAAAAAGAAGGAAGATCATGACTAAAATACTTGCGATCAACGGTTCATATCGAAATGATGGAGTTACTGATCAAGTTATTGAGATTATGGCAGGGGTTATGCAAACAGCCGGAGCAGAGGTCGAGATCATCCTGCTGCGTGAGTACCCCATCGAGTTTTGCCTCAATTGCCGGGTTTGTACACAGAAGCCGGGTGAAGCCCCAGGTGAGTGTGTACAGCATGATGGTATGCAAAAACTTATAGACAA
>JAABRH010000094.1 GCA_011391015.1 Sulfurovum sp. | reverse complement strand
CAAGCGGATGTTGTAGTCTACGACAGACTGGTCAATCCCGAGATACTTAAAGAGCTAAAAGCCGGGTGCGAGTGTGTCTATGTGGGCAAAGAAGACAAGCACCACACCTTGCCCCAAGAGCAGATCAATACGCTATTGTACGAAAAAGCATTGGTGTATGATGTGGTTGTGCGGCTCAAAGGAGGTGACTCTGTTGTCTTTGGACGGGGTGCTGAAGAGGCACTTTTTTTGGCATCCAAAGGCATTGCATTTGAGTTTATCCCCGGTGTGACTTCCGCTATCGCTGTACCTGAGATGGCAAACATCCCTATTACCCATCGGGGCACAGCAGTCTCATTTCGTGTGGTGACGGGGTATGAAGCACCCCAAAAAGGGTATGCACAGCTTGATTGGGGATCTTTTAGACAAGATGAGACGATTGTTTTTTTAATGGGATTGCATCAACTGAACCATATATGTACACAGCTCATTTCTATAGGCAAGCCCAAAACCTATCCTGTTGCTGTCATCAGCAGGGGAACATTGCCCGATGAACAGGTGGTGGTTGGCACACTTGAAGATATTTATGAAAAAGCCAAAGCCCTGCCTACACCGGCATTGATTATTGTGGGTAGAGTGGTTGAACTTAGAGCAGCGCTTCAAAGTGGCACACTATGAGCTTTTTCCCACTGTTTATGAAAATGGATGGACTCAAAGTATTGGTTGTGGGTGCAGGGGCTATTGGCGCGGAGAAACTTGAAAAACTGCTCTGTTTTACCCGGGAGATTACCATAATAGCGCCCGTTGCGTCATCAGAATCTGCCCAGATGATTGCAACGCATGGCTTGGTGTTACATCGCCGCGACTATAAAGAGGGGGATATACAGGGCTTTGATATCGTGATTGTTGCGACAGATACGCTCGCTTTGCATCAGGCGATTTTTGAAGAGTCGCGAGGGAGCAGAATATTGGTTAATTCAGTGGACAATACAGAATATTGTGATTTTATTTTCCCCTCTTTTGTACAAAAAGGTGAGTTGAGCGTTGCATTTTCTACAGGTGGGACATCACCTGCTTTTGCAAAACAGATTCGAGCCTATTTTGAAAAAAAGATACCAGATTCAGTGGGTGATTTTTTACAACAGATGAAAGCATTGCGTCACCAGATACCCAAGGGAAAAGAGCGAATGCGCTATTTTGAAACTTTGGTTGAAGCGTATTTTAAAAAAAATTTCAATTAAATCTTCTTAGTTAAAACCTTGAAATCCTTCTGCATCAATGCAGACAATGTGTCGTTTTTGAGCCTCTTGTACCATGAGCCCGGCGTGGCTGGAAGAGAGCAGGTTTTTGTCCTCATCATAGAGCCGTGCCGAGCAGACACCGCAACTGGGGCTTCTGTCTTTGCCGATGAGTAGATCTACGTCCGGATGTGTATCAAAAAATGTTTTGGCATAGTCTTGGATGGGTGCGGATAGATTTGTATGTGTGGCGTTGCACCTGGCAATACATCCCTCTTGCGTTTGGATGAGATCCATGGTGGGGCGCGGTGTTCCAAAGGCGTAGGCTTCAGGGCAAAAGGGTATGAGTTGGAGACCTTTGAGCTTCTCTAGGAGCATTTCATTTTTATTGTCTGAGGCATCATAGCGACATTTTTCGCCCAAAAGGCATGCCGATATCGCCACTTTTTTCATTGTCTAATAGACAAAAAGCAATGCATAGACCCATGCACCTGTCAGCATCGTCAAGACGATACCAACAAAGGTACGCTGCCCGTCTTTTTTATGCGCGCGACTTAAAGAACCTGGAAGGGCTGATAGTTTTTTGGACTGTTTTGCACTATAGAGCGTTTTTATCCACACCAGCAGCGTTGTCACTGAAATCATGATATGAAAAATCAGGACATACAAGAGATAATCATGTGAGACTGAGCTTCCTTCCATCAGATTTTTGTAGCCGCCTTCCATACGCACACCATATTCAAAAAATCCTACAACGATGACTGAGACGACAAAAAGAAGCATCTGCACACGCTCATGAGCCTGATACTGTTTATTTTTGGCAAGCAGTATAGCGCCATAGATCAAAAATGGCAATGCAAGTACGATCACCGATACGATATCCATAAAAAGTGGCGCTCTTGTGCCTAAAAATCCCGTTTCAAATAAGTTATCCATAGTAACCTCTCTCGTTTTTTTGTTTTGTCAGCTTAACATAACCAGCTTAATTATTCGTACTTTTTAAACTGTTCCAGCCAGACTCTGTCCTCTTCACTGAGCACACCCGCACGCTGCAGAAGTGTTCTTTTGGTTGAGATAAGGTCATCGGTGTCCAGATACGCCAAAAGTGCAGGATTGATAGTCGTCTCTTCTCTGCCATAGGCGATGAGTTTTTCGATGTCTGCCAAAAGTGTTTCTTTAGTTTGTGTATTTTCCGTATGCATTCTGTTATACTACCCAAAAAGTAGTTATAAAGGAGAAAGAGATGCTCGAAGTAGGAACACAAGTCCCTGATTTTTGTTGTGCCAATCAGGATGAGGAAGAGATTTGTCTTAGAGACATTAGGGGTAGATGGATTGTGCTGTACTTTTACCCAAAAGACAATACGCCTGGTTGCACTACAGAGGCTTGCGATTTTACTGCGGCACTTCCCGAGTTTGAAGCGCTCTCTAGCATTGTTTTAGGTGTAAGTCCCGATTCTGCCAAGATGCACAGAAACTTCATCGAGAAAAAAGCACTGAAGATCACGCTCCTCTCAGATGAAGACAAAGCCCTGTGCAACACTTTTGGCGTATGGCAGCTTAAAAAGTTTATGGGCAAAGAGTAC
>JAABRH010000093.1 GCA_011391015.1 Sulfurovum sp. | reverse complement strand
TGTGTCATATTAACACCTAAAGATGACAAGGTATCGCTGACACCATAGTCATCAGCGCAGACCACACAGCACGAAAGTTCAACGCCTGTATCTTTCACTGTAGCAAGAAGGTCTTGCAACTCAGTGTTTTCTGCCAAAAGTTTTGCCGAAGGGCCCCATATCATCAGATGTGCTTCATCCCAATACCCTCGCGGAAGGATGACACTCCCATAAAGCAACACCATCTTTTTGGCAACTTCAATCTCTGCGGTACTCCATACAATGAGTAGTTTATCCATCATTTTCTGCTAGTGTAAAAAGTGTCTTACGGTCGTAAAGTAAAGTGAAATACCGTGCTCGTTGGCTGCTTCTATAACCTCATCATCTCTGATGCTTCCACCGGGTTCAATGATGGCTTTGACACCCGCAGCTGCCGCTGCATCGATGCTGTCACGGAAAGGAAAAAATGCTTCAGATGCCATCGCAGCACCTGTGACATCGATGTCCATCTCTTTGGCTTTTTTCAGTGCACATTGTGCAGCGTCCACACGAGATGTCATCCCCATACCCACCGCAACCATCGCAGAGTCTTTGACATAGACCACGCAGTTTGACTTCGTAAGCCCTGCCACTTTCCATGCGATCTCCAAATCTTTCATCTCTTGCGCTGAAGCTGTAAGTGTGGACTGTTTTTTGGCATTGTGTACTTCATTGTCACAGATACAGTCCGCATTTTGGTACACAAATCCGCCATCTACATGCTTGAAGTCATATGTGTCTTTTGCCATTACCAGTTTTTTGCCGCCTTGTGAAAAAAGTTTAATACGCTTTTTACTTTCGAACACTTCCAAGGCTTCAGGCTCAAAATCAGCAGCCATCACCACTTCCAAAAAGATATCATTCATCTTCACGGCAAGTTCCTTTGTCACAACACCGTTGACTGCAACCACACCCCCAAAAGCGGAGACAGGGTCACATCTGAGTGCTTCGGTGTACGATTCTAAGAGAGTCTCTTTGATGGCAAAACCGCAAGGGTTGCCATGTTTGACGATACACACTGCATTTTCATCCCCAAAACTCGAAGCAATTTTGAGTGCGCCGTTTACATCGTTGATGTTGTTAAAACTTGCTTCACCTTTGAGCTGTTTGAAGTGGTTGGTAAAGTGGCTGTCAAACTCATAGAGTGCCCCTTTTTGGTGCGGGTTCTCTCCGTAACGTGTCTGAAACGATTTTTTGCCGGTAATGAACTGATACGCTCCAAATCCCTCATTAAAACGACCATTCATATAATTGGCTATCATCGCATCATAGGCTGCAGTGTGTTCAAAAGCTTTGATCATCAACCCTCTTCTAAATGCTAAGGTGTTTCCATCTTCTTGTAGCGCTGTAAGTACCGCATCATAATCAGTCACATCGGTTACAATCAGCACATCATTGAAGTTCTTCGCCGCACTTCGTACCATAGTAGGACCGCCAATGTCTATATTTTCAATGATTTCATCGAAGTCTTCGGTTCGCTCAATCGTTGCTTTAAACGGATAGAGATTGACACACACAAGGTCAATGCCTTCTACGCCAAGCTCTTTAGCTTGTGCCTCATGAGCTTCATCGCCTCTTTTATGCAAGATACCGCCATGCACATAAGGATTCAGTGTTTTCACACGCCCTTCAAAACACTCTGGAAATTTGGTCACTTCATCGATCTCGATGACTTTGATACCTGCTGCAGATAAAGTCTTATAGGTACCACCCGTTGAGATAATCTCCCAACCCAGTTTTTCTAGCCCACTGGCAAACGCTACAATACCCGCTTTGTCACTTACACTCAATAATGCTCTCATATATATCCTTACAAGTCTTGTTCTATGGTCTTGGCAAAAGTAGTAAAATACAGCTCTTTGACTCTCTCAAGAGGAAGCGCTACATCATTGATGCTCACCCTATCTCCACCTACTGCACCGATGACACAAATCTCCAACCCTAACTCTTTTGCCATAGAAACAACTGCTACCATGTTCGTATGACTTACTTCAAGCAGTGCGCGGCTTTGAGACTCATCAAAAATATCTCTACTCGCTTCAAGTTCCACCGAAACAGTCACTCCCATGCCAGAGACTGCTGCCATTTTAGACAGTGCTATAGCGATACCACCGACATTGACATCTTTAGCAGCGTTAAGCAATCCTTTTTTGTTTGCTTCTATGACCAGTTCCCACAGTGCAAGTTCAGTGGTGTAGTCAAACGCTGACAACGAACCTGTGGTTTCACCATACAGTGATTTGATATATAGCGAACCGCCAAATTCACCTTTGGTCTCACCCACAAGAAGCACAAGATTTCCTTCTTTCTGAAACGCTGAAGGCAGTATCTTGTTTTCATCCTCATTGAGACCCACCATGGCAATGGCAGGTGTGGGAAATACCGAGATACCGTTGGTTTCATTGTAAAGCGATACGTTACCGCTAACCACAGGTGTATTGAGTGCCAAACACGCTTCTTTGATGCCCTCACACGATTCGGCAAACTGCCACATCACTTCAGGATTTTCAGGATTACCAAAGTTGAGACAGTCGGTGATAGAAAGCGGTCTAGCACCCGACATGGCAACATTTCGACCCGACTCCACTACCGCAAGCGCAGCCCCTTTTCTAGGGTCTATATAGCAGTATCGCGGGTTACAGTCTGAACTCATCGCCAAGGCTTTACCATTTTCTTTGATACGGATACAAGAGGCATCGAGGCTACCAGGTCCTTTAGTTGTGTTGGTTTGTACCATGGAGTCATACTGGTTGTACACCCATGCTTTATCGCTGACTTCTATGTGTGACAATAGTGTCTCATAAGCTTCTTGATCTGCTACTGCCTTGTAGTCTGAAAGTGTTTTGGCGTTCACCTCATCCAGATACCCCGGTCTTGCTATGGGTCTATCCAGCATCGGTGCTTCTTCACTTACGGGTGCGATGGGCATATCTGCACATTTTTCACCATGCCACATCAACTCCATACGCGCCGTATCGGTCACTTCCCCGATGACGGCAACATCAAGTTCCCATTTCTCAAAGATATCGATAATCGCCTGCTCACACCCCT
>JAABRH010000092.1 GCA_011391015.1 Sulfurovum sp. | reverse complement strand
GTCCTGATCTGCAAGGTAGTCTGAACCTTTGACAGTGTCAAACTCATGCAGTTCAGTTGAGTCATTTTTGCCAAGCGCGGCATTGATACCACCTTGAGCAGCACCAGAGTGTGAACGTAGAGGGTGAAGTTTGGTTATGACGGCTGTCTTTTTTCCAGCTTCAGTCAGCTCTTTGGCAGCGGCAAGTCCAGCCAAACCAGAACCAACGATGACAGCATCATATTCGTAGATTTTAATATCTGAGTGTTTGCTCATAGTATTGATATCCTTTATGTACAATTTGCCTTGATTATATCTTTTAAAGGATTAATTTTGGCTAGGAACGCAACATTTAGGGGGCACAACACGACAGGCGGTACAATTTGTAGCGTGGGTATGTAGCGTTATGATTTACTGATTTGTGCCATAAAGTCTTCAGTCCATATAAGCTCCAAACCGATCATCTCTCTGCCGACTGTTTTTTCGATGGCAGCAAAATGTTTTTGAAACATCTCCAGTGCGTTTAGATCTTCAACGATGAGCACCTCTGCACCGGAATCAAATGCATCCAGCAAAATGTGACCCGCTTTTTTGAAGGCCAAGACTTTATTGTCTTTGAGGATGCCCAGCCCACAGAGTTTGTTTGCACTGGCAAAATGAATACCCTTCATGCCTTTTTCTCTGATGCGTGCATGCATAGCATCATGTGATGCGTGTGCATAGTAATGTGCTACCTGTTTTTCTGCCAGATTTTTGATAGTCTGAACTTCTCTTTTTGGCGGAGTCTCTTTTTTGCAAAAACGCTGCATGAGTCTTGTGCAGAGTGAAGGAGCGACTTCCTCTTGTACAATGGCTTTGAGTTCAGCGATGGCTTTGCTGTGGTCCTGAGCTTCAAAAAGCCCGTTTTCATACTCGCAGTCAAGCAGACCCGAGTCAGCTGAAGTGATCGCTTTGAGGATGGCATCTTTGTGTTCTGAACCCCCGGTTATCATTCTGTGTGCCAAAACCAGTACCGCATCACCGATGTACTCACGCGCAAACATCTCAGTTCTTGAGGCATAGTGCAGGGCGTACAAACTCTCATAATATGCTGCATCTTCCTCTGAAGCATACGGAGCCAAGAGTGCAAAACTGTGCATAAAATCAGCATCATTAATGCACAGTCCATGGTTGGTTCTGTAGCTACTGACAGGGTCTACTTGCCAAGAAGTTCCGAGCCTTTGCGTAATTGAACCGATCGTCTGTGTGCCCTCTACCACCCAACCGTTAATCTTTAACACAAGATTGGTTTGTGGGTATGCGAAGTTTTCATTGGCTTCGTGGATACGTGCAAGAAGTTCTAGTACGGTCGCTTCACTCTCTAGCGTGAAAGTGAAAAGTTTATAGTAGGGAAGATAGTCGGTTTTGGCATTAAAAAAGAATGCTTTGATGTCAAGTTTTTGTAACATAAGGTCTCCAGATAACTTAGTCTGTGTGAGTATAGCTTGAAAGTAATGTAAAACACCCTTAGCTTAAATCTAAGAGCGCAAAGTGTGGAGGGCTGTTACCATATTACAAAAGACTAGGCGTGAAGGACATGCGTATGTTCTAACCTTTTGGCGAAAAGTAAGACAAGTATGCCTAGAGTGACAATGGCTGCGGTGACATACAAAGCAGGTGAGTATGTGCCAAAATGCTCAGTCAATGCCACACAGTACAGCGGTGCAGTAATCTGACCCACACCGTACGCTGCAGTGAGTGCACCCATAAGCACCACAGGATGCTTGCCTGCAAGTTTGCCGCCATAATGCAAAAAAAGTGCCACCAGTCCGATAAAGGTACTGCCGTACAAGGCACCGCTAAGTAGATTAAGCGTGATATTTTGACTCAGCGCAGGAAGCAGTATGCCCACTACCTGCAAAGCCATGGCAACCATTATGACATTGATGCTTCCATAACGGTAGGCAAGCCTCATCCACATAATAGAAGAGGGGATACCTGCGATACCGACGATGAGCCAGCCCAGATTACCCACACCGTTTAGACCTTCTAGTGAGTTAATGATGTCGGGTAAAAATGTACCTTGAACCACATACCCGACACCCTCGGTAAAATACGCCAAAACAAGGAGTAAAACATACGGCGAAAAGATTGATTTGTTGAAATCTGCATGCTGTGTTTTAGGCTGTGGAAGTGTTTCAAAAGACAAGATATACACCACATAAAAGGAGACAATCAGGGCAAAAAGAGACAAAACAAACCAAGTATCCTGCCACGTGCCATCTTGCAGTACAACCCTGCTGATGAGCTCACTCACTGCAATAGCAAAACCAATACCGCTAAAATGCACACCCATCGCTTTGGTTTTATCTTGCAGATCAAGTTTGACCATCACCAAGGAAGCTCCCACGATAAGAACCATGGCTGAGCCAAACCCTGCCAAAATACGTGAGATAAACCACAACAGAGCATTGTCCGTAGTTGCTAAAACAAGAGTCGTGAGTATGCTTAACACCATACCGAGTCTAAAGTACCTGACTTTGGTCTGTATATCGTGGATAAAGATGCAAAAGAGCGCACCTGCAAAATACCCCACATAATTGAACGAGGCAAGGTACCCTGCATCAGTCAGGGAGAGAAAATCTTGCAGCATAAAAGGGAGCAGTGAAGTAAACGCAAACCGTGCTACCCCGACACCTACCACGATAGCCAAGATACCTGCAAGAAGTATGGCAACAGTAGCATTTTTATCTAAGAGGTTTTTTAACATGGGGTGCTTTTTGTTTCAGGATTTTTGGTTGTGGGAGTATAACCCAAAAATCCTTGAGGGTATGAGCATTACAGAGTAATTGTCGTAGTCCAGATACCGTGCAGGTTACAGCCTGCTTTGGCTGTAAGGGTTTTGACACCGTCGAGTTTGACCGCAAAAGAAGTGGCACCTCTTGAGATGGCGGCTTCTAGGGTGTTTTTGCCTACAAGTTTATCGTCAGCAGACAAAGAGATAAAATCGATCCAGTGATCGGGTACACTCGGGTGGATAATACCTCCTTGACCCACAGTGATATCTACCAAAGTAAATCCGCTGGCATCTTTCTCTTTGATTGTGATCAAAGGAAGGTGTTTGAGTTCA
>JAABRH010000091.1 GCA_011391015.1 Sulfurovum sp. | reverse complement strand
TTCTGTCTTTAGCGTAACAGGCACGAGGCTGTGACTGACCACCAAAAGGTCTGATAGCGATGTCACCTTCTGCATCTCTTGAAAATACCGCACCCATGCGCTCTGCCCATCTGATCGTCTCAGGTGCTTTGGAACACATCAGCTCAACACAGTCCTGATCTGCAAGGTAGTCTGAACCTTTGACAGTGTCAAACTCATGCAGTTCAGTTGAGTCATTTTTGCCAAGCGCGGCATTGATACCACCTTGAGCGGCCCCAGAGTGTGAGCGTAGAGGGTGAAGTTTGGTGATGACAGCTGTCTTTTTTCCGGCTTCAGTCAGCTCTTTGGCTGCTGCAAGTCCAGCCAGACCAGAACCAACGATGACAGCGTCATATTCGTAGATTTTAATATCTGAGTTTTTGCTCATATTATCTATATCCTTTGTTTACAATTTGCCTTGATTATATCTTTTAAAGGATTAATTTTGGTTAGAAAAGGAAGATTTAGAGGGCACAATAACACAGGGGGTACGATTTGTAGCGTGGCAACGAAGATCCACGCTGAGAGTGCTGTAATAAGGTTATGCTTTGTTTATTTGCATAACAAAATCTTCAGCCAAAATAAGCTCCAAACCGATCATCTCTCTGCCCACGGTTTTTTCGATGGCAGAAAAATGTTTTTGGAACATCTCTAGTGCGCCAAGCTCTTCAACAATAAGCACCTCCGCACCGAAGTCAAAAGCATCCAGTAAAATCGCACCCGCTTTTTTGAAAGCCAAAACTTTATTGTCTTCTAAAATGCCCAATCCACACAGTTTGTTTGCACTGGCAAAATGGATACCTTTTATGCCTTTTTGTGCGATGAGTGCATGCATGGCATCGTGTGATGTATGCCCAAAGTAGTGGGCTACCTGTTTTTGTTTCACATTGTCAATAGTTTGAGGTACTCTTGTTTGTGTAGTATCTTTTTTGCAAAAACGTCTCATGAGTCTTGTGCAGAGTGAAGGAGTTACCTCTTCTTTGACCATCGCTTTGAGTTCAGCTATGGCTTTACTGTGATCTTGTGCTTCAAAAAGCCCATTTTCATACTCACAATCAAAAAGTCCGGAGTGTACCGAAGTGATAACTTTGAGGATAGCTTCTTTGTGCTCTGAGCCTTGGACTATCATCCTGTGTGCCAATACCAGCACCGCATCACCGATGTACTCACGCTCAAATCTTTCTGTTCCAGATGCATAGTGCAGCGCGTACAAGGTTTGATAATACGTCGCATCTTCTTCTGTGGCATACGGAGCCAAAAGTGCAAAACTTTGCATAAAATCAGCGTCATTGATACACAATCCATTGTTGGCTCTGTAGCTGTTAACAGGATCTATCTGCCAAGAAGTTCCCAGCCTTTGTGTGAGTGAGTCGATCGTTTGTTTGCCCTCTACGACCCATCCGTTGATCTTTAACACAAGGTTTGTTTTCGGGTAAGAAAAGTTTTCATTGGCTTCTTGGACGTCTGCGAGCAAATCTTGCACGGTCGCATCACTATCCAGCGTGAGGTTAAAGAGTTTATAGTAAGGAAGATAGTCTGTTTTGGCATTAAAAAAGAATGCCCTGATTTCAAGTTTTTGTAACATAAACGGCTCCAAACAACATAGTGTAGGGTGAGTATAGCTTGATAGTATTATGAAAGTACCATACAGTAAACTCTGCTAAGGAAAGAGTAGGTGATTGTTACTATTTTACCAAAGACTAGGAGTGTAGGGCATGGGTATGCTCAAGCCTTTTGGCAAACAGCAGGACAAGTATGCCAAGAGAGACAATGACTGCGGTGACATACAAGGCAGGTGTGTATGTGCCAAAATGCTCGGTAAGTGCTACACAATAAAGCGGTGCAGCAACCTGACCCACACCGTACGCGGCAGTGAGTGCGCCCATGAGCACGACAGGATGTTTGCCGGCAAGCTGACCGCCATAATGCAAAAACAGCGCCACAAGCCCAATAAAGGTACTACCATACAAGGCACCACTGAGCAGATTTAAGGTGATGCTTTGACTTACCGTAGGCAGCAAGATGCCCACTACCTGTAAAGCCATGGCTATCATAATGACATTCAGACTTCCGTACACATAGGCAAGCCTCATCCACAATATAGAAGAGGGGATACCTGCGATACCGACGATAAGCCAACCCAGATTGCCCACACCGTTTAGACCTTCCAGTGAGTTGATAATATCGGGCAAAAAAGTACCCTGAACCACATACCCGACACCCTCAGTAAAATATGCCAATACAAGCAGCAATACATAGGGCGAAAATATCGATTTACTTAAAGCTGCGTGCTGTGTTTTAGGCTGTGGAAGTGTATCAAAAGACAAGATATACATCACATAAAATGAAACCACAAAGGCAAAAAGTGACAAAACAAGCCAAGCATCACTCCATGTACCGTTTTGAAGTACAACCCTGCTAATAAGTTCACTGAGCGCAATCGCAAAACCGATACCGCTAAAATGCACACCCATCGCTTTGGTTTTATCTTGCAGATTGAGTTTCACCATCACCAGTGAAGCCCCGACAATCAGTACCATTGCTGACCCAAACCCTGCCAGAATACGCGAGACAAACCACAACACGGCATTGTCCGTTGTTGCCAAGACAAGTGTGGTGAGTATGCTTAACACCATACCGAGCCTAAAGTACCTTACTTTGATCTGTATTTCGTGGATAAAGATGCAAAAGAATGCGCCTGCAAAATACCCCACATAATTAAATGATGCAAGTAGCCCCGCGTCCGTAAGAGATAAATAATCCTCAAGCATAAAAGGAAGCAGTGAGGTAAACGCAAACCGTGCTACCCCGACACCCACGACTATAGCCAATATACCTGCAAGAAGTATGGCAACATTGGCATTTTTATCTAAGAGGGTTTTTAGCATGGGGGTTCTTTTTGTTTCAGGATTTTTGGTTGCGGGAGTATAACCCAAAAATCCTTGATGGCATGAGCATTACAGAGTAATTGTCGTAGTCCAGATACCGTGCAGGTTACAGCCTGCTTTGGCTGTGAGGGTTTTGACACCGTCGAGTTTGACCGCAAAAGAAGTGGCACCTCTTGAGACGGCGGCTTCTAGGGTGTTTTTACCTACAAGTTTATCGTCAGCAGACAAAGAGATAAAATCGATCCAGTGATCGGGTACACTTGGGTGGATAATACCTCCTTGACCCACAGTGATATCTACCAAAGTAAATCCGCTGGCATCTTTCTCTTTGATTGTGATCAAAGGAAGGTGTTTGAGTTCA
>JAABRH010000090.1 GCA_011391015.1 Sulfurovum sp. | reverse complement strand
AGAAGACAAAGTAGCACAAGCCGAGCGTATGTACGATATGGCGGTCAACGGGCATGGCATAGACCCAAGGAACCTTATCTTTGATGTGCTGACATTTACGGTGGGTTCGGGTGATCTAGAGTACCGTGATGCCGCTATTCAGACGCTCGAAGCCATCCGTGAACTGCATATTCGCCATCCCGAAGTGGGTTCTACCCTGGGGCTTTCTAACATCTCTTTTGGTCTGGATGCCAATGCGAGGCGTTACCTCAATTCAGTCTTTTTGCACCACTGCTTAGAGGCGGGACTGACAACAGTCATCATTAACGTAAAACACATCATCCCTTTGGCAAAAATGAGTGAAGCCGATAAGGCTGTGTGTGAAGAGCTGCTCTTTGCGCCTGATGACCAGTCACTCTTTAAGTTCATCGAACACTTTTCTGATGCAGTCATAGACGATGATGCGAACGATGAAGCCTATGAAGCGATGAACAACGAAGAGAAGATCTCTAAACTGCTGCTAGATGGTGATAAAGAGCGCATGATACCGTTAGTTGAAGAAGCACGCCATGAGATAGAGGCTGACCGCATCGTCAATGAGATACTTATTGATGCAATGAAAGTTGTAGGTGAGCTTTTTGGTTCAGGTCAGATGCAGTTACCCTTTGTATTGCAGTCAGCAGAGACAATGAAGACAACAGTTGATTATCTCAATCCTTATCTAAGCAAACAGGAAAAAGTTACCGATACCACATTGGTTATCGGTACAGTCAAGGGAGATGTGCATGATGTGGGTAAAAATCTTGTAGATATCATCCTTTCAAATAATGGATTTAAGGTAGTCAACGTAGGCATCAAAACAGACCTGCAGGAGTATCTTGATGTAGTGCAAAGACAGCCCATTCAGGCTATCGGCATGTCCGGTCTTTTAGTAAAATCCACAGCCGTCATGAAAGACAACCTTGAAGCGATGGCAGAGATGGGGCTCACCATACCAGTTCTTTTGGGTGGTGCAGCACTGACACGTTCATTTGTAGATGATTTTTGCCGTCCTGTCTATAAAGGGCCTATTTTTTACTGTCGTGATGCCTTTGACGGGGTCATAGCCATGAGCCGCATCGAAAAGTACAACGAAGATAATTCGGTCGGACTAGATACACGACTGGCTGGCGATATGGTAGAGCATGTGAAAAAAGAAGAGAAAGAAGTCATCATCCCTCCTTTTTCCCAGCTCAAGATGCCAGAGCCTCAAGCTGTGCCGACACCGCCGTTTTGGGGCAGGCGTGTGCTTTTGAAAGAAGATCTTGATTTGGATATGATTTTTAACTGGGTCAATCAAAAAACCGTTATCAAATTTCACTGGGGCTACAAGTCTAAAGGGATGACAAAGGAAGCGTACAAAAAGCTTTTAGACACCACAGTGTATCCTGCGTATGAGCGGCTTAAAAGAGAGTTTATCGAAAAAGGCTTGTTTGAACCGACGATATTGTACGGCTATTATCCTTGCAGAAGTCAAGATCAGGAGTTGTATCTTTTTGATGAGAGTGAGGGGTGGAATGTGGATGCCAATGCCAATCGTGAACCCTTGGATAAGTGTATAGGTAGAGCGATAGGAACATTTAGCTTCCCAAGACAGAGCAAAAAACCCCACCGTGCACTCTCTGACTTTTTCCACCATGACAGAGATGATGTTATAGCGCTTACCTGTGTGAGTGCAGGCTCTAAGTTCTCTGCTTATGAAAAAGAGCTGTATGATGCGGGTAAATACTTAGAGTACAACATGGTACACGGTTTCTCAGTGGAGCTTGCAGAAGCACTGGCAGAAGTGGTACACAAGCAGATACGACTGGATTTGAACATCGCAGACAATGAAGGCTCATCGCTTCGTGATGTGCGCATGAACCGTTATCAGGGTGCACGGTACAGCTTTGGGTATCCTGCCTGTCCTGATTTGGAGCAGAGTAAACTCATCTTTGATCTGCTTAAGCCTGAAGAGTTTGGCATAGAGTTAAGTGAGACCTTTCAGATACACCCAGAGCAGAGCACAACTGCGTTGGTGTTGCATCATGGGAAAGCTACGTATTATTCGGTGTAGAAACTGAAATGTATGCTTTACTCTTTTTTCAAACTACCCTTTTGCCTTCATTGAGGTGTTGTTTCTCTCCATACTTTTTTAGAAAAAGTAGGAAAAAAGCGTCGACGCTCTCGAATCGCTTCGCATACGAGGGCGTTCGCCACGACAGATATTTTTATAGGGGTTTCAAAAGATTTTGTACGCGTTGTGTCGTGTCGTTTTTGGAAAGCACGAGACGAATGACGGCTTGTTCGTCTACTTCGAGTGAGTGTGGCACGTTGGCATCAAAATAGAGCATGTCTCCCACCTGAAGTGTCACTTCTTCGTTGGAGCTTATACGCACAGAACCTTTGAGAAGCATGATGGTAATAGCCCCCGGGGCTTTGTGTTCTTGCATGATGTTGCCTGTATCCATGCAGATGCGTATCTCTTTTGAAGTCGTGCCGTCAAACATCACTTTGATCTGCGGTTTGTTGCCAAAGCTTAGGTCGCTTAGAAAAGAGAGTACGTTCATGCGCAGTCTTTGTGGGCGCAGATGAATTGCGCCGTGATGGTATCCATCGTACTGATGTGTAGCATGAGCCACTCTTGTAGACTTCCTAGAAAATACGCTCTTAAGAGATCTGTGTCTTGTTCTGTCTGCCAACGGCTGATAATGTGTTTCATTTCACTGAGTACCCGCATATGTTCACCCTGATGCATCATCTGTGCAGGAAAAGAGACCTCTTGCATCAACCGCTCTTCATTGGCAAAATGCACTTGTGTATGGGCAAGTAGTGCTTGCAGGGAGTCATCAACCGCTTGAGTATCTATGTGTTCCTGTTTTAACAGAGATTCAAGTGTATTGAGCAGATTAGCCTCTTCGTCATGTACCTCATTCATCACCCCGTAGGCTACTTGGGGTATGGTAGATTTGTTTATCATGGTGGGCACTCCTTTTTTACAAGTATAGTCAATACAGGAGTGAAAGCAATTGATATATGTCAAAATGATGGCATCCTTTGACTCCAAAAGGAACAACTCATTTTTTGTGTGTATCAAACTTGATCAAAATCTTCACTCATTATAGAGAATGCGTTACTGTGATGCAAACAAAAATAAGGAAGTCCTATGCAGAATATAATAAACACCGATAGCATCATCTCGCTCAAAGAAGAACTAGATGCCCATCCCATTTATAAGGCAGTTCAAACAAAGAAAGATTTACAGTGTTTTATGGAGCA
>JAABRH010000009.1 GCA_011391015.1 Sulfurovum sp. | reverse complement strand
GATATGAGTGAAATAGAGGTAAAAGAGGGTATCTGGATCTGTAAAGCCTTGGTTGATGCAGGTTTAGAGCCATCTACCTCTCAGGCCAGAAGAGACATCAAGCAAAACGCTGTGAGCCTCAATCAGGAAAAAGTTTCTGATGATGCCCTAAACCTTAGTGCCGGTGAGTATATACTGCAAGTAGGCAAGCGAAAATTTGCAAAAGTAAAGGTTAGGTAATGCCATTTAAATCTTTTAAAATCGGAAAATATACGATTGAAAAGCCGATTATACAAGGTGGTATGGGTGTTGGCATATCATGGGATCAGTTGGCGGGAAATGTTTCGAAAGAAGGTGGATTGGGTGTCATCTCAGCCGTAGGTACAGGGGTTTATAAAAACAGAGCCTACGCTGAAAAGACAGTCGGAAAAGAACATAGACCACTGGAAGCTATCAACTTTTATTCGTATCCTGCCCTGAAAAAAATCTTTGATAATGCAAGAGAAATTTGTGGTGATAGACCCTTGGCTGCCAATGTGCTCTATGCGCAAAGCGAATACAACCGTGTAGTAGAAGATGCCTGCAGGGCCGGAGCCAACATCATCATTACCGGTGCAGGATTGCCTCTAACGATGCCTGAGGCAACAAAAAATTACCCTGATGTAGCGTTGGTGCCCATTGTTTCTACAGCCAAAGCATTAAGGATCTTATGTCGTCGCTGGGAAAAAACACACAATAGGCTTCCTGACGCGGTCATCGTGGAAGGCCCGCTTAGTGGAGGGCATCAGGGTTTTAAGTACGAAGAGTGTTTTATGCCTGAAAATCAACTGGAAATGATTTTGCCACCCGTGGTAGAAGAAGCCAAAAATTGGGGTTCTATGCCTATCATTGCTGCGGGTGGTGTTTGGGATCATGATGATATCGTCAGAATGATGGAGCTGGGTGCGGATGCCGTGCAAATGGGAACGCGATTTATCGGTACAGTGGAGTGTGATGCGAGTCAGGTGATGAAAGATATTATCATCGCTGCAGACAAAGACGATATCCAACTCTTTAAGTCTCCCGTGGGATACCCTGCACGAGGTGTGCGAACACAGCTGCATGAAGATATTGAAAAAGGCACAGCACCCAAAGTGGCGTGTATCTCAAATTGTGTCGCTCCCTGCCACCGTGGTGAAGAAGCCAAGATTGTAGGCTACTGTATTGCCGATAGACTGACCGATGCCTATGACGGGCTAGCTGAAACGGGACTTTTCTTTACAGGAGCAAACGGCTATCGGCTTAAAGAGATTATCACAGTAAAAGAGTTGATGGATAAACTGATGAATGGTGAAAATAGCTAAGACATGACAAAACTCGGTAGGATTTTCGTTTTACTTTTTGTTATGAATACCCTGCTTGTCTCAGGCATTAATACTTTGCAGAAAGCACTCGTACAAAAGGGTGAATTGCAGCTTTATTTTGCTAAACCCTTGGGTAAAAATGATTTGGCTCATTTTGGGCTGAATGTACCTTATCGTATTATTTATGACTTTAAAAACACGCGTTTGGCACACAACCGTGTTGCATCAGGACTCCCTGATAATGTACGCATCTCACAGTATAAACCGGGCATTGTACGGATTGTAATTGAGGCAGACACGCGTATCAAATTTGCTGGCTACCAGCCGTTCTTCCCTGATAACCAGTACTATATCACTCTGCCTAAAACACCTAACAAAGTGTTTGCCAAACAGGTTAACCCTGAACCGAAAAAAAATCTTAGAACTTCACCCAGTAAAGTTGCAACAGAGCCTAAAATTTTTCCTAGAGAAAGCGCAATACCTCTCCCCATCGAATCAAGCCGCTCGAAACTCATCGTCATCGATGCCGGACACGGAGGACAGGATGCCGGTGCGGTTGTGGGAGGAAAAAAAGAGAAAGATGTTGTCTTGCAAATAGCCAAAAAACTCGAACAAGAGCTAAAAAAAAGAGGGCATCCTGTCCATATGACACGTACAACCGATCGGTTTTTAACACTTCCTCAGCGCACAAAGATAGCCGATCAGAAAGACTCGGCTGCATTTATATCGATACACGCCAACTCGGTTCCCACAAACAAACAAAATAAAGTACAGGGCATTGAGACCTTCTTTTTGCAAAAAACCAGAGATGCCAGATCCAAGCGTATTGCAGAGAGAGAAAACAAATCTGTACTTCAGGGAGCAAGTATGCTCAGTCGCAATATTATCTTGGATTCGGTTCTCTCAGGTCCTAAGATCGTTCAGTCCAACAAGCTTGCTATTGATGTACAGCGACGCATTTTAGCCAATGTCCGCAGCAGATACAGCGGTGTCAAAGATGGCGGGGTCAGACATGCACCATTTTGGGTGTTAGTGGGTGCGAGCAGACCCTCTATATTGGTTGAAGTGGGATATATCTCCCATCCTAACGAGCGTCAGAGATTGTGTAACCCACAGTACCAGAATCTTGTTGCAAAAGGGATCGCAGAGGGTGTAGATATCTATTTGATCAATAGAAAAAAAGAGATAGATTTTTAATGTCAGGATTTTGAATGAAACAAATAATACGAAATAAGAGCACATTCATCATGGGCATTGCCGTCCTTTTTGTACTTGCAGGGTGTGGGGGAAGTGCATTGCAGGTAGATAGATCTTCCAATGTTGTTGTTATTGATGCAGGGCATGGCGGACAGGACAGTGGTGCAGTCAACAGTGGAAAAAAAGAGAAAGATGCGGTATTGCAGATCACACAAAAGCTCTACAAAGAGTTTAAAAAAGAGGGTTACAAGATATACTTGACAAGGTCCAGCGACAGATTTTTAAGATTGGATCAGCGTACAAAAATCGCCGACAGAAAAAATGCCGACGTGTTTATCTCTGTGCATGCCAATGCTATTGCTGATATGAAGCGTTTTAATGTGGTTGAAGGGGTTGAAACATATTACCTGCAAAAAACAAGAGATGCAAGATCACAAAGTATAGCAGCCAGAGAAAATGCTTCGGTGCTGATGGGTACGGATCCGTTGAGTCAAAATGTGATCTTGGATTCTGTGTTGAGCGGACCTAAAGTGATAGAATCCCACAAGCTTGCCATCGATGTGCAAAAGAATATGTTCGGACTACTCAACAAAAACTATAGAAGTGTCAAAAATGGCGGCGTGAGACCTGCACCGTTTTATGTTTTGGTCGGAGCAAGCAGACCTTCTATATTGGTTGAGGTTGGCTATATCACCAATCCTAAAGAGAGAAAAAGGCTTTTCACACCTGACTATCAGGAACAGTTAGCAAAAGGGATAGTTGCCGGAGTTGGAAGATATATAGATAACCGCAAAAAAGAAGTTGGGTTTTAAGAGAAGCTTTATCTGCCAAAAATCTGGCAGATAAAGGAGGGATTATTTATAGTTTTTGATTGCTTTGTCTAAGATAGCCGTTGCAGCTGCCTTGTCTTTAAATCCTGCCACTTTTACCCATTTGTTTGGTTCAAGCATTTTGTACGTCTCAAAGAAGTTTTTGATGCGGTTGAGTGTGTGTTCTGGTATGTCACACAGGTCGTTGATATTAGCATAAGTTGGGTCTACTTTGGTGGTTGGGACTGCAAGGAGTTTTTCATCTCCACCGCTTTCATCTTCTGTCATCAGTACACCAACAAGGCGGCATTTGATGAAAGATCCAGCCTGAAGCGGGTAGTCACAGAGTACAAGAATGTCAGCCGGGTCACCATCATCTGAGAGTGTGTTGGCAACAAAGCCGTAATTTGCAGGGTAGTGCATCGCTGAGTAGAGTACTCTGTCTACTTGAACGGCGCCTGATTCTTTGTCTATCTCGTATTTGATAGTTGAGTTAAGTGGTACTTCGATGATTGCCTTAACAGCATCCGGGTTTTCACCATGTCCTATTTTTGTAATATCCATATGTGATACTCCTTGAAAAATTTTGCAAATACTAGCATAATCTTTATAAATCCTTCGTCAAATGATGGTACTATAAAGACAAAACTGTTTCAGCAGAAAGGATAGTGTCATTTTTTTTAAAAATAAAACTATAGCAGGCATCCATTTGATCGGTATGCTGCTGATACTTGTTGTCATTATTGTATTTTCTGTTTTTGTTGCCTATAAAGAATATCAAAATTTTGAATCTGAAGCTAAAAAAATTCAAGCAGCATTTATACAAAAACAAAAAGATACGATCGTTTTTGATACGATGCGTGTACTGCATTTTATCAACCATGCGTATCAATATAGTGATAGTGTCAAAGATGAAGCATTACTGAAAAAACAGATACTCGATGCTATAGAGAATCTGTATGGTCGCCAGGACGGTACAGGATATATATTTATCTATGATTTTACGGGTATGGTGCTTTCTGATCCGGTACAAAAACAGAATGTAGGCAAAAATCTTTATGAGACTAAAGATATCAACGGGGTGATGGTCATCAAGGATCTTATCAATATGTCACGTCAAAAAGAGGGTGGTTTTGTTGAATACCAATGGCTTAAACCTACTACGAGTTCATTAAGCCCTAAGATCTCTTATGCAAAATCATTTGAACCTTGGGGTTGGATGGTGGGTACGGGTGTATATCTTGATGAAGTGAACAAACAGATACAAGAAGAGAGAGATATACTTAAAAGCAGGCTCAATCAATATTCTATGAAAATGGTCTTTCTTTTGGGTATTTTATGTGTCGTGGGTATTATAGGTATCATCATCACAAATCGTATCCTTCAAAAAGAGATATCTTCCTTTAGCAACTATTTTAAAGAGGCATCATCGACATATGTAATGATAGATGATGCCAAGATACGGCTTGCTGAGTTTAAAAGAATGGTACCTTATATTAATACGATGATTCGTGTCATTCACCGACGCAAAGAGAGACTAAAAGAGTTGAATCTTGCACTTGAATCAAAGGTAGAGCAAAAGACCAAAGACCTCAGTGAGCAAAATAGACTACTTGCACAGGAAAAAGATTTTAATGCCTCGCTTGTTAAAGCCCAAGACAGTTTTATCAAACATTCTATTCATGAGATCAATACACCTTTGGCAGTAATCATGACACATATTGATCTGTTTAAAATGAAAGAAGGTGAAAACAGATATCTGAGCAAAATAGAAGCAGCCAGCAAGATCATCAGTACGATATATGAAGATTTGAGCTATATGGTGAAAAAAAACCGTTTTGACTATGTGAAAAAGCGGCTTAATGTTTCTGCATTTCTTAAGGAAAGGATTGACTTTTTCTATGAAATAGCAAAAGGCAACCAACACACGATTATCTCGGCAATACAAAATTCCCTATGGCTTTATTTTAGTCTTGAAGAACTACAGAGAATTGTAGATAACAATTTGTCCAATGCGATCAAATATGCCAATAAAGGTACTGATGTCAAGGTCAGACTTCAAGAAGAAAAAGAAGAGATTGTTTTGGAATTTCTAACGGTTTCCCCTAAAATAGAAGATACAGAACGTATATTTAAAGCCTATCAACGTGAAAATGATGTGCGAGGCGGTTTTGGTTTGGGACTTGAAATAGTCTATACTATCTGTCAAAAGGAAAATGTAAAAATATATGTACAGTCCAGCGATGAAATGACCATATTTTCCTATAGGTTCAGAAAGGAAGCGTAAATGAAAGTAGTATTGCTTGAAGACGAGTTGATGTTGCAAAGTGCTATAAAAGAGTATCTGACAGATACGGGGTATGATGTAACGGCATTTGAAGATGGTCGGGAAGCATATGAAAGCATAGTGGTGAACAACTATGACCTTTTTATCTTTGATATCAATACACCTACGATAGATGGCATTTCTTTACTGAGCAGACTGCAAAAAGAGAAGATATATGTACCTACTGTCTTCATTTCTGCCATCACCGAAATAGAGCAGATTTCCCAAGCCTACGCTTTGGGATGTTATGACTATTTGAAAAAACCTTTTCATCTTAAAGAATTAAGCCTACATATTGAGAGATTGTTGAAAATCGCAGATATCAGGGCAAAGAGTTTTATAAAGATCTCAAAAATGTATTCTTATGACGTTAAGAACAAATGTCTATTATTTGACGGTGTAGAACAACTGCTAACCAATAAACAATCTCAAATTATGGAACTTTTTGCAGTAAATATCAATAAAGTGGTTGACCTTGAAATGCTTAGGCACTACGCATGGGATGATAGCCCTGTAGATAATGCCATCATCAGATCAGAGATACACAGAGTACGTCAAGTACTCAAAGAAGATTTGATCTCAACACTCAAGGGAGTCGGATATAGGATTTCTAAACAGATCTAGATTTTGACGATAAAAGTATTTTCCTCTGTAACCAATATACACAGATAACTTTTTTTAATACAACTTTACTTCTTCTTTTTGTTGATGCTACGTTAATGCTATGTTAATGGCGCATACTCCCCATGTAATATAAATGAAGGAGAAGAGATGAGAAAGTACCTAGTGCTATCAGTCATAGTATCTGCGGTGCTTATGGCGGGTGGAGAGATAAAGCCTGTTGAGTCCGTAGTAGAGGTGGCAGCAGAGCCGGATTATGGTGAGATTTTTGGACAATCCAGAACATTTTACATTGACAGAACCTATGCTGGTACGGTAAACAATAATCGTAATGCACTTGCTACAGGTGGTTATATTGGATATAAATCACCAGTAATGAATGGCTTTAGTGCTGTAGTGGCAGCTTATGGAACATATGGTTTTGATATCCATAGTGAAGATGCGGACGTTATCGGTTCTTCAAGTTACGAACCTTCGCATTATGGAGATAATTTTGATAATTATGCATTTATTGGACAGGCATATATGAACTATGCATTTAGCAATACCAGTATTAAAATAGGGCGTCAAGAACTTAATACACCTATGGCAGGTGCAGATGATGCAAGAATGCTGCCAAACCTTTTTGAAGCAGCTGTACTCAGTAACACGGATGTGGAAAATACTACATTGATCGCTGCACATGTAAGCAGAGAGACAACGGGTACATTCTCGAATGTCTATAGTGTCGGTGATCCTTCGAATCAAGCACTGGCACTTCAAAGTGGTTATGGTTTGGGTTTTAAAGAAGGCTCAAGCGGTACGTTTGCAAATATGGGAACTATTGCTTTGGGCTACAATGATGTAAATGGTGATGGCAGCACAGATAACAGTACAGCAGGTGTTACAGCATTGGCAGCAGTGTATACAGGAATAGAAGGTTTAAAAGCCCAACTATGGGATTACATTGCGTGGGATATTCTTAATTTAATATATTTAGATGCAGATTATACTTGGACTGTCACAGATACTGTTAAGATGACTGTTTCTGGACAATACATAAATGAAACAGATATTGGTGATACTTTTGCAGCTTCTGTAGACAGTGACTATTTTGGAACCAAAATAGGTGTATCATATGGTGCACTCAGCGGATATGCTGCCTATTCTATAACAGGGGACAGTGACGGGACAATGAATGGTGGGATTATCACTCCATGGGGTGGTATGCCGGCATATACACAAGGTATGGTAACAAGACATCAATTCTTTGCAGACACTGATACTTGGAAAGTGGCAGGAGCTTATAAGTTTTCCGACACGGGAATTTTAGCTTCTGCGTACTATGCAGAGTTTGATGTGGGCTCATTGAACACATATAAACCAGGAAAAGCATGGACGGCAACAGAAAGTGGGTTTGATATATCATACGATGTCGCAGCAGTAAAAGGTCTTAATTTAAAACTTAGAGCCAATTACCCAAGAGATTTTGCACCAGATTTAGACTGGGATGAATACAGAGTTATAGCAAACTACAACTTTTAATGAAATATTTAAAAATTGATTGCGTGAGCAGTATTGGTTGCTTACACGTAAAACTATAAGGAGAAAAGATGACGAAAGAACATGTACAAGTGATTAAAAATAATCCTAAGTATCAACACTTAGTAAGTACAAGAAGTAAATTTGCATGGACGCTGACTATTATCATGTTAGTAGTCTATTATGCATTTATTTTATTTATTGCATTCAGCCCCGAAACATTGGGAACAAAAATAAGCCCTGATGGTATGGCAACATGGGGTATTCCTATTGGTATAGCCATTATTGTTTTTGCGTTTGTAATGACAGGTGTGTATGTAAGAAGAGCCAATAGTGAATTTGATGGAATCTTAAATGAATTAAAAAGTGATTTGAAAAAGGAGATGAATTAATGTTGAGTAGAATTTTATCTCTATTTACGGTAGCAGGACTTACGGTTGCCATGGCAGTCGGTGCAGATATTGGTGAGACGGCAAAAGCGGAATCTATGAATATTCCTGCGATTGTGATGTTCTTTATTTTTGTGGCGGCAACACTGGGTGTGACGTATTGGGCTTCCAAAAGAACAAAATCGGCTAAAGACTTTTATACTGCAGGCGGCGGTATAACAGGTACGCAAAACGGTACAGCGATTGCTGGAGACTATATGTCAGCAGCCTCTTTCCTTGGCATTACCGGAATGGTATACCTTAAAGGGTATGATGGTCTTATCTTCTCAATCGGTTTTCTGGTTGGGTGGCCTATCATTCTTTTTATGATTTCTGAGCAGCTTAGAAATCTTGGTAAATATACCTTCGCCGATGTGACTGCCTATAGATTGAAACAAAAACAGGTAAGAATTTTAGCAGCACTGGGATCTTTGTCTGTTGTTATTCTTTATTTGATTGCTCAAATGGTTGGTGCAGGTCAATTGATTAAGATTCTATTTGGTTTGAATTATGAGTTTGCCGTTGTTCTTGTTGGTATACTGATGATCTTATATGTCGTGTTTGGCGGTATGCTTGCAACCACATGGGTACAGATCATTAAAGCGGTTTTACTTCTTGCAGGTACAACATTTATGTCCATTATGGTGATGGCCAAATTTGGATTTAGCTTTGATGCACTTTTTACAAGAGCAACAGAGATTCATGCTCAAGGTGTAGCCATTATGAGCCCCGGCGGACTTGTAAGCGATCCTATTTCAGCGATTTCTTTAGGTATTGCTTTGATGTTCGGTACAGCAGGTCTTCCTCATATTCTGATGAGATTCTTTACGGTTGCTGATGCAAAAGAGGCAAGAAAATCAGTCTTTGTTGCAACAGGTCTTATCGGTTATTTTTATGTACTGACATTTATTATGGGTTTTGGTGCTATTGTGCTTGTACTTGGTGACCCAGCAGGTTCTTATTTGGCAGCAGATGGTGTAACGCTCAAAGGGATGAACAACATGGCAGCAGTCTGGCTTGCTCACGCAGTAGGCGGTGATTACTTCTTAGGATTTATATCTGCAGTTGCCTTTGCTACTATTCTTGCAGTGGTTTCTGGTCTTACTTTGGCAGGTGCTTCGGCAATATCACATGATCTTTATGCCAATGCATTTGCAACATCTAAAGTAGATGAGAAAAAAGAGATGAATGTTTCAAAAATGGCGACTGTTGCTATTGGTATTGCGGGAATCGTATTTGGTATCGCTTTTGAAAAACAAAATATCGCATTTGTTGTTGCTCTGGCATTTACCATCGCTGCATCAGCCAACTTCCCTGTATTGTTTATGTCAATCTTCTGGAAAAAGCTCACAACAAGAGGTGCAGTGGTGGGTGGATATATCGGTTTGATCTCGGCACTTATGCTTGTCATCCTTGGTCCTGGTGTTTGGGTAGATATCTTAGGTAATGCTTCAGCCATTGTACCTTATAGCTTTCCGGCTGTGTTCTCAATGCCTTTAGCATTTATGGCTATTTGGTTTTTTTCTGTTACAGACAAATCAGATGACGCACAAAGATGTATGGATGCATTTGATGCGCAAGATATCAGATGTCAAACAGGCATTGGTGCAGATGATGCCAACACAAGTCACTAAAAATCCTTCTAAAGTCCTTTAGGGCTTTAGAACCATACAATAGAGCAGAAAACAAAATCATGATTGCATTATTAGAAAGTTTGAAAACATACATTCCTTTTTCATATATGGATGAGGAGTCTTTCTCAGAAATAGAAACTTCTGCTCAAATCGCGTATTATCCAAAATCAACAGTTCTTATTCGTCAACATGCTACATTACAATCCCTCTATTATATTATTAAAGGTAGGGTAGTGTGTCAAAAAGAAGAAGAGATGATTGACGTGTATCAAAATCATGATACATTTGGTGGTATCGAATTGATTGAGAATAAAACTTCGGATTATGACTATAGTGTCGATGAGGAGCTGATCTGTTATGAGATACCGGCAAAGGTATTTTTAGCATTGACTCAAAAAAACCAGACATTTAAGGCATACTTTTTTTCTACGATGGTAGAGAGGATGAAGTTGCTAAAAGACAAAAAAGAGTTTTCAGCCATTGGTGATTTGATGGTATCAAGGGTAGATAAGTCTATTCTTCATGAAGTGTTTATTGCACAAGAACAAACACTGATTTTAGAAGCACTGGAACAGATGGATAGAGAAAATGCGACTTCCATATTGGTTGAAAATTCTGAGGGATATGGAATCATCACTGATAAAGATTTACGCTACTACATACTCAATAAAGAGAAAGAAAACCTTAGAGTGGCAGCAGATATACAAACTTATCCCATCTCTACTATACAAGAGGGAGAGTTGCTTTTTAACATTCTTTTACTTATGACAGGACACTCAATCAAACATCTTCCGGTTTTGGATGAACAGGGCAAAGCCATAGGTATTTTAGAGTTGATCGACCTCTTGAGTTATTTTTCCAATCAAACACATCTTGTGAGTGTTCAAGTAGAAAAAGCACTCACGCTAGATGCGGTTATCACTGCGGTAAAAAGAGTCAATGTCATCATAGAAGCGTTACATGCCAAAGGGATTAAAACGCGGTATATTGCCAAACTTATCTCAGAGATTAACCGTAAGATGTATATGAAAATTTTTATGTTTATCATGCCAAAGGAGTGTAGAGAAAAGTCAAACTTTATCGTATTGGGAAGTGAAGGTCGGGGGGAGCAAATCTTGCGTACGGATCAGGACAATGCATTGATATTTGAAGATACCTATGAGCCAGAGTGGTTGGAAGAAATAACGCAACGGTTTATTGCAGTATTGGATGAGATAGGGTTTCCCCGCTGTGAAGGCAATGTGATGATGATTAACCCCAAATGGGCTAAGTCACTTAGGGCATATAAAAAAGATATCGACACATGGGTAGATGCCCCAACGTATGAGGGTTTTATGGACATGGCAATCCTTTTCGATTCCATGAGTGTGGCAGGAGATGAAAGCCTGCATCAAAGGCTCAAAGCCTATATGATACAAAAAGTGCAAGAGACAAAGACCATACTACCACATTTTGTACGTGCCATTGAGCATTTTGAATCTCCATTAGGACTATTTTCGCAATTTATCAGCACTGATAAAGAACATAAAAATCAGATAGACATGAAAAAAGGTGCACTTTTTGCATTGGTTCATGGGGTGAGGGGACTGGCTTTAGAGTATGGGATAACTCTGACAAATACCTCTTTGAGAATTAAAGAACTTAACAATATTGGCTACCTTAGTAAACAAGATGCGAAGAATCTAATTGAAGCGTTGGAGGTGATCAATACCTTAAGACTGGATGCACAGCTAATCAAACAGTCAAAAGGCGAACCAATTGATAACTACATTTCTTTAAGTGCTCTGAGTAAAATTGAGAGAGATGCACTCAAAGAGGTTTTAAAGACAGTCAATGCATTCAAAAAACGTATTAGTCATCATTTTCATCTGTCAGTGGTAAGTTAAGGTATGTTTGAAAAATGGAAACAAAAACGCAATTTTAAATGTTTAAAAGAGGAGCGTTTTTCTTTTTTGTTTGAAGAACCCGACGCAGATGAATATGTTGTATTTGATTGCGAAACAACAGGACTGAACCCAAAAATTGATGACATTATTTCTATAGGTGCAGTTAAAATAAAAGGAAACAAAATTTTAACCAATGAAGCATTACATCTTTTGGTTCAGCAAAAAGAAGAAATAAACCATAAAAGCATTACCATTCATCAAATAAGAAACTGTGATTTGGACGGAGCGATTCCTTTGGATGAAGCGATAGAGAAATTTCTGTATTATATAGGCAGCCAAACACTGGTGGGCTACTATCTTGAGTTTGATGTGGCGATGATAAACAAAACTCTTAAGCCCATGTTTGGTATAACGCTACCCAACAGAAAAGAAGAGGTCTCTGCACTCTATTATGATCAGAAAATTGCAAGAATACCTCAGGGGCATATCGATTTGAGATTTGATTCTATAGTTAAAGATCTGGCTTTGCCGAACCTGCCGGGGCATGATGCACTCAATGATGCGGTGATGACAGCCATGATGTATATCAAGTTAAAAAATATGTCAAGAAGTAAAGGCGCATTGCGTAGAGTTTAAATTTATTTTAAAATTACAGCGGTAATTTTTACATAAATTTACATGAGGATGAACTATGTTACAAGAAATCTATCAGCCAAACCCTGAATTTGCAAAAGATGCAAGAATAAAAAGTATGGATGAATACAATGCTTTGGTCAAAAAAGCGACGGATGATTATGAAGGTTTCTGGAAAGTCTATGCAGATGAGAAGATCGATTGGTTTGAGCCGTATGATAGTGTACTGGATGAGTCTAATGCACCTTTTGTAAAGTGGTTCGATGGCGGGAAACTCAATGTTGCACACCAATGTATCGACCGTCATCTAAAAATGCATAAAAATAAAGCAGCCATCATTTTCGAAGGTGACCGCGGGGACAAACAGGTCATTACCTATCTGGATCTTTTTTACAATGTAAACAGATTTGCCAATCTTCTGAAGGAAGATTTTGGTGTAAAAAAAGGTGACAGAGTCATTATCTATATGCCGATGATTCCTGAGGCGGCGTATGCTATGCTTGCCTGTGCACGTATCGGTGCGATACACTCCATCGTCTTTGGGGGATTTTCTGCAGAAGCACTGCGTGACAGGATCGAAGATGCGCAGGCAAAAGTGGTCATCACTGCAGACGGTGCGTACAGAAAAACAAAACCATACATGCTCAAACCCGTGGTCGATGCAGCACTGACGGGAGAAACACCGGTTGAGAGCGTGTTGGTTGTAGAGAGAAACAATGAAGCAGTGACATGGGCAGCCGGACGTGACTACTCATACAATGAACTCATCAAGAGCAAATCAAACCGCTGCGATGCTGAAGTGATGGAGAGTGAAGACCCTCTCTTTCTGCTCTATACCTCTGGGAGTACAGGTAAACCAAAAGGCGTACAGCACAACACCGCAGGCTATATCCTTTGGGCACAGATGACCATGGAGTGGGTGTTTGATGTGAAAGAAAATGATACCTACTGGTGTACAGCGGATGTGGGATGGATTACTGGGCATACCTACATCGTATACGGACCTCTTGCGATGGGGGCTACGACGGTGATGTTTGAGGGGGTCATTACTTTTCCTGATGCAGGGCGTCCATGGAAAATGGTAGAAGAGCACCAAATAAACCAATTCTACACAGCGCCAACGGCAATTCGTGTATTACATAAAATGGGTGAAGATGAACCGGCTAAATATGATCTCTCTTCCCTTAAAGTACTCGGAACTGTTGGGGAGCCTATCGATCCGCCTGCATGGAAATGGTACTATGAAGAAGTGGGGCAAAGCAAGTGCGCTATCGTAGATACTTATTGGCAGACTGAGACAGGCGGGCATATCGTATCTCCGCTCCCTGGTGCTACACCCATAAAACCAGCCTGTGCAACACTTCCTTTGCCGGGTATCATGGCTGAAATACTTGATCCTGTGACGGGTGAGAGAGTGGGCGAAGGCGAAAGCGGATATATGTGTGTTACACGCCCGTGGCCCTCTCAGATACGCGGGGTATGGGGAGATGATGAGCGTTTTCGAAAGTCTTATTTTGGTGATGTGATCCATAAGGGAAAACCAGTCTATTTTACAGGTGATGGAGCTATTTATGGTGAAAATGGCTACATTACAATCACGGGCCGTACGGATGATGTGATCAATGTATCGGGTCACCGTATGGGCACAGCTGAAGTGGAAGCAGCGATCAAAAAGCACAGCAATGTCGCTGCGGTGGCAGTGGTAGGCAAACCGCATGAACTCAAAGGAGAAGGCATCTTTGCCTATGTTGTACTTAAATCCGTACCAGTAGTGCACAAAGATGATGCAGCCGATGAGATTGAGACCATGAAAGAGATCAATAAGATCATTCAAAATGAGATAGGAAATATTGCGCTGTGTGATGACATGGTCTTTGTACCTGATCTTCCAAAAACACGATCAGGCAAGATTATGCGTCGTCTCCTTAGAGCCATTGCCAAAGGTGAAACAATCACTCAGGACATCTCTACGCTAGAAGACCCATCTATTGTAGATATTATTGAAAATTTGTGTAAAGCAAGATAAACAAATGTGCTACCATCTTTGCATCTAAAGATGGTGTATCAGAGATAGGTTTTTTTAAACCAAAGATAATACATCGCTGTCATGATAAATCCAAGACCCAGAGTAAACGTTATACCTTCCAATGACAATCCCCACTCTGCAGCATAGCCGATGAACAGCGCTGTAACCACATTGGAGAGCATGAAAAACATATCATTGTAAGAAATCACTCGTCCCATATACGCCGGGTCAGTTTCTTCCTGTATCAGCAAATAGGTATAAGACCAGAGCGTCGTGATAAAAAATCCTGTCACAAATAAACCCAAGAGTGCGAGATAAAAATCGTATTCAAGCCCTGCCCAGAGCATAATGGCAAGCCCCTGGATGATGAAAAAATAATGCAGATTGTGTTTTGAGATGATTTTACTGATGATAAAAGGGCCAATCATGAGACCTAGGGCTCTGGTCGCATTCATCCAGCCAATCGAAAGCGGTACGGCCAGGAGTTCTTTGTAGTGCACATCGGCAAGCAGGGTGATCAGTGCATCAAAAGAGGTAAGTCCGATACTTGCATGAAGCAAAAGAAGATGAAGAATCTTTTTTTGGGAAACAAGATAGGAAAAACCGTCTTTAAACATCTGCCAACCAGAGTCGACATGAACCATTTTGTCAAGCCCAAGCTGTAGTCCAAGCAAAAGCAGTACGGCGATGCTATACAACAGAGCATCCACGATAAAGGCGGTATCAAACCCCATATTATGAGTTGCAAGCCCTCCTACAGCCATGCCAAAAGCGTAACACACAGACCAGATGATGGAGTGGATCTCGTTCGTGTTTTTAAGCATCTCTCCTTGTACGAGCTTTGGAAAGAGGGTCATCTCGGCAGAGAAGAGCATGGAAGCAGCCGAAGAACGCAAAAAGATCAGAAGCATCAATATCCAGACAGACTCCAAGGAGTCAATAAAGATAAATCCTATCGTCATTGTGATCTCTGTGAGCAGCAGTATCAGCATCAGTTTTTTAAATTCTATACGGTCAATAATGATGCCAATCAGCGGAGCAAGAACCACAGCAGGAAACATCGCCATGGCAGCGGTTAAGGCAATGGTGACCTCATCTGCGCCATAGGCTACAATCATCGAGAAGATAGCTACCTGTGAAAACCATGTTCCAAAGTAGGAGATAAACTGTATCAGCGAGAGTCTTCTAATAATGGGGTGTTTCAGTGTTTCAAGGTAGGTCATACTGTCTTACTGGTTACTTTCATCTTCAAGAATGTAGGGTATCTGTCTAGCTTCAAGCAAGTCTATGTAGTGCTGAAATGATTCCTCTGCAGCGTGTTGGTCTCTTGAACCCACCGAGATGGAAACGCGCCAGCCTTCAGGGTATAGTTTTGGCAAGGAAGAGGCATCTACACCCTTGGGGGTCTGTTCCATGATTTCAATAAACAGATTTTCTTTGCATGCTGCGGTAAGGGTATGGCGATAGTAGTGTGTTTTGGCGGGTATAAGTTTGTCCAGTATGGCGTCTACCATCGGATGGCTCATTTGCGGAAACCCCGGCATAAAGTAAAACCGCCCATCCAAAGAGAATGCAGGCATGTTATTGATAGGGTTGTGGAGCAGTTTTGCACCTTGGGGCAGTTCAGCCATGCGCACAGAATAGGGGTAGGCATTGTCACCCAATTTGTCAACGATGATTTGTTTTGCCTCTTCATGTACAGCAAGTGTACCGTCCCTGAGCGCCAAGGAGGCACATTTACGCGTATGGTCATCGGGTGTGGAGCCGATGCCTCCAAAGGAAAACAGTACAGCATGGGGATCTGAAGCGATAAATGCAATCGTACGAACGATAAGTGCTGGGTCATCCTCGATGATAAAAGAGCCGCTAAGGGCGTATCCTTTTTCTTCAAGTGCTTGGGTAACAAAGTCGAAATGTTTATCTACTCTTCGACGGTTGAGTATCTCTGTGCCTATGATAAGGGCAAAAAATCTAGGCTCAGACATAACTATCCTTTGACTTATTCTTCAATATAATTTTTAAGTTTGCGTCCTACTTTAGGGTGTTTGAGTTTTTTGATAGCAGAAGATTCTATCTGACGCACTCTTTCACGTGTCACATTGAGCTCTTTTCCTATCTCTTCGAGTGTTCTGTCGCTTTCATCTTCAAGCAGACCAAAACGCATACGTATCACCGCTTTTTCTCTTTCATTGAGCTGGTCAAGTACGTCATCAATCTGGTTGTTGAGATCATCTTTGAGTACCACATCGGTTGGGCTGAGCGTTGTTTTATCTTCGATGAAGTCACCAAATCTGCCGTCATCTTCATCACCAACCGGCGTTTCAAGGCTGACAGGCTCTTTGGTGATTTTGATGACGTTTTTTACCTTATCGACAGAGAGTCCTACTTCTTCAGCAATGGTGTCAAGATCCGGTTCTTTGCCTGTTTCTTGAAGGTGCTTTCTGATGATCTTATTTATACGGTTGATCGTCTCTATCATATGGATAGGAATACGGATGGTTCTAGCCTGATCTGCGATAGCTCTGGAGATAGCCTGACGTATCCACCATGTGGCATAGGTTGAGAATTTGTACCCTTTTTCATATTCAAATTTATCGACGGCTTTCATCAGACCGATGTTGCCTTCCTGGATGAGGTCAAGAAACGGAAGTCCTCTGTTGGTGTACCGTTTGGCGATGGAGACCACCAGTCTGAGGTTCGACTTTGCCATACGTGTTTTGGCTACTTCGCTTTTGGCTTTACCGCGGCGAATCTGTCCTAGGACTTCATGCAGTTTTTCTTCTGAAAGATCAAAGCCGCCTTTGCTCGCTTCTCTGGTTTCAAAAAGCTTTTTGATCTCAACATAGGTGCTCACCATTGTCGTCTCAGGCACGGCATCTATGATGTCATCTTTATCCATATTGATGATATTGGCTAACAGTTTCGCATGGTTTTCCTGAAGTGCTTCATTGAAAAGCGGCAGTTTGTACTCAAGGCGTTTGAGTTCGCGTTCGAAACTGTCATCGCTCGTGAGTGCCGTCTCCATCGCTTTTACCAATTCATTGATAAGCTTGGATGTTGGCCCAAGATTGAGTAATGCATCTTTAAGCTGCTCTTTTTTGAAGGCAATTTTCAATCGCTCGTGAAGGATAACCGCGGGATCATTTTCGTTTTGCATAAAGGTATCGAGATCATCCCGTGCTTTCATCCACTCTTTTTTCGCTTTTTCCAGCTGTTTAAAGCTGTCTATGACCTGCTTAACTCTTTTGTCATCTTTGGGTGGTGTAGCCTCATCTTGGAGTTCATCGCTGTCATCCTCATCGCTGTCATCCTCATCCTCTTTTTCGCCTTTTTCATCTTCAAAACTTTTAAAAAGCTCTTTTACCCGTCTTTCACGATTGAGCAAGGGTTCTTTGTAGTTGATGATATATCCTATAAGGTAAGGAACAGAACAGATTGCATCGATGATGATATCTTCACCTTCTTCAATACTGATAGAAAGATCGATCTCTTCTTCTTTGGTGAGTAGTGGAATTTTCCCCATCTCACGCAGATACATCCTTACAGGACTGTCAGAACGACTCCACTCAAGGAGTTCTTTTTCTTTATGCAGGTCAAAATGATCTTCATCGTCTTGCTCTAAGAGTTTCTTTTTGGCATCTTCTTTTTTCTTGTTTTCTTTACCTGTGAGTAGTTCTGAGTATTCTGAAGCAGAAACGATTTCTACTTTTGCTTCTGTGGCAAGCGTATGGATTTTCTTTGCCTGTGCAGCTGTGGGGAGTTTGGTAAACTCTTTTGCCATATTTTCAAGTGTGATTGCATCACCCTTTTTTTTGGACTTAAATATCGCTTCGATACTCTTCATACTATCTTTTACTGCCATGAAAAACCTTTGATGTGTGAGGTGAAAACCCTCAGAGTGAATTAAGGTGGATTATACCGAAATTTTCTGCTTTATGGCTAACAAATTTGTCAAAATATTTTTTTTTGGCTATAATCGCGAAAATTTTAGTCGCATCAAAACTCTAGGATAAAACCTTAGATAGACAAAGAAGGATACTATTTTGCAAGGTAAAGTGTGGAAATTTGGTGATAATGTCGATACGGATCTTATCATCGCAGCAAGATATCTGAACACGAGTGAGCCCTCAGAGCTTGCCAAACATGTGATGGAAGATGCAGACCCTGAGTTTGTAGCCAAAATGCAAAGCGGCGACATCATCGTTGCGGGTGAAAACTTCGGGTGCGGCTCGAGTCGTGAACATGCACCCATCGCACTCAAAGCTGCGGGTATCTCAGCCGTTATTGCCCCTACATTTGCACGTATTTTCTATAGAAATGCTTTCAATATGGGATTGCCAATCTTTGAACTCCCCGAAGCTGCAGAGATTTGTGAAGGTGATGTGGTACGCATTGATATGGCAGCAGGTGAAGTCATCAATGTCTCTCAAGCCAAAACCTATAAATTTACACCCATCCCGGCTTTTATGCAGGAGTTGGTCGATGCAGGCGGCCTGATAGCCTATGCCAAAAAAGAGATAGCAAGGAATAATGCATGAGTAATAACTATAAAATCGGTGTGATTAAAGGTGACGGAATCGGTCCTGAGATCATCGATGAAGCCATTAAGGTACTTGATGCCGTATCGGTAAAGCAGGGATTTAATCTTAGATATGAAGAGATGCTCTTAGGTGGCGCAGCCATAGATGAGACAGGCGTGCCTTTACCTGAAGAGACCATTCAGGGTGTCAAGAAATGTGATGCCGTTCTTTTTGGAGCCATAGGTGGACCAAAATGGGACAATCTGGAGAGACATTTGCGTCCAGAGACGGGACTTTTGGGACTTCGTAAAGAGATGGGTACTTTTGCCAACTTACGTCCAGCGATGGTGTATGATGAGTTGGTCAATGCTTCAAGTCTTAAGCCTGAAGTGGTTGCAGGTGTAGATATCATGGTGGTACGTGAGCTTACGGGCGGTATTTATTTTGGACAGCCAAGAGAGTTACTAGAAGATAGAGCCTATAACACGATGGTCTATACACGAGAAGAGGTCGTGCGTATCGCTATAGTGGCATTTGAGATCGCGATGAAACGAAAAAAACGCATTTGTTCAGTCGATAAAGCCAATGTACTTGAAGTCAGCCAGTTTTGGAGAGAAATCGTAGAAGAAGTTGCCAAAGACTACCCTGAAGTGGCACTTTCGCATATGTATGTGGACAATGCCGCGATGCAGCTCATCCGTGACCCAAGACAGTTTGATGTGATACTCACAGGCAATATTTTTGGTGATATCCTCTCCGATGCTGCCAGTATGCTCAGTGGTTCTATAGGTCTTTTGCCAAGTGCGAGTACGGGAAAAGGCGTCGGGTTGTTTGAACCTATTCACGGTTCTGCACCAGACATCGCGGGTCAAGGTATAGCGAACCCACTGGCTACCATCTCTTCAGCAAGCATGATGCTTCGGTATGCGCTCGGAGAATCTGAAGCAGCAGACAAGATCGATGCTGCGATTAAAAAAGCATTGAGCGAGGGGTATCGTACAGGTGACATTGGTGACTATGATGCCAAAGAGATATGTACCTGTAGTGAAATGGGTGACATTATCGCTGATTATGCCAGCAGATAAAACACTAAAGAGGAGTTCCTCTTTGGTCTATACTACGCAAAGGGCGTAACATATGCCCATATTTTTACATTCTCCTGATTTTTTTTCCCTAACCGAATTTTCAACCTACCAAGATATTTTGAGGGTTACGCAGTATCTCAAGCAGATGTATGGCGCAAAGTGTTATGTCGTTGGCGGTGCGGTGCGAGATTATTTACTCGGTGAAGTGTGTAAAGATTACGACATCGAGTGTTTTGGTATCGGGGTAGAAGATTTTGAAAAAGCCATGACACATCTGGGTGCTCAGGGTGTGGGGAAAAGTTTTTTTGTCTATAAGTACCGTCATTTAGATATCTCTTTACCCAGAAGGGAACAAAAAATCGCCAAAGGACACAAAGGTTTTAGTGTAGAACTGGCGTATGAGGAAAAAGAAGCCTCAAGAAGACGAGATTTTACCGTCAACGCGTTGATGTATGACATAGAAAATGCACGTGTGGTTGATTATTGGAGGGGCTTAGAGGATTTGAAGTCCAAGGTGTTGCGTGTCGTGGACGAACACGCCTTTGCAGATGACAGTTTACGCGTGCTTCGTGCCATGGGATTTTCTGCGCGTTTTGGCTTCAAGATAGAAAAGAAAAGTTGTGAACTCTGTTGGGGGATGGCGCTTGATGATTTGCCAAAAGAGCGGCTTTTTGGTGAGTTTGAAAAAATGTTTAACGGCAGATACCTGCATTATGGGCTCTACTATCTTTTTGCACTTGGTATTTATCAAAAGCTTTTTGGTAACACACAAGCGCTGAAAAAAAAAGATTTTATGACGCTTTCTAAACAACTTCAACGCTCACAGCCATTTTTTGTTGAAAAACTAAGACCCTATTATTTTCTATTTATTTCTAGAGACTATTTGAGTGCAGACAGTGTTACGATACTCAATCAGCTTGGTGCACCTAAGCGGTACTATAGGAACATCGTAACAACCCCTTTGCCAAAAAAGATAACGGCCCCTTTTGTGGCTAGAGTGTCTCTTAAAGCAGGCATTGCAGAGTACGTGGGCAATTATGATACTAGAGTAAGAGAGTTGGCGCACAAGTTGGATGTGTGGGATAAGCCTTTTGAGAGTGGCGTGCATGCATCAGAACTTTTGGCACAGGGATACGAAGGTGAGGCATTGGGGTGTGAACTGCATCGGCGCATCGAAGAAAAGATAAATGCTTTGCAGGAAAAATAGGTATAATTTCACAAAATTGACTAAAAAAGTGTTAGGGTAACAATGGAAAAAACAGCAAGGGTTCTCATAGACTGCAAAGATGCAAAAGGACTAGTATACAAAATCTCAAAAGTCTTTTATGACAGAGGGCTCAATATCGACAATAACCGTGAGTTTGTAGACAAAGAAAGCGAACGATTTTTTATGCGTACCGTTGTTTCTGGGGTCTTTGATGTAAAAGAGCTTTTGGACGAACTCAAAACCGCCATACCCGGTGATGCACACATCAGAGTCATAGAACCTGAAGATAAAAAAATCATTTTGTTGGTCACTAAAGAGTCTCACGCGCTGGGTGATATCTTGGTGCGTCATGCAAACGGTGAACTCGATGCGCATATTGAGTGCGTCATCGCCAACCATGATACGCTTGAGACTTTTGTACGCAGATTTGACATTCCTTTTTTTCATATCCCTACTGAGGGTATGAGCCGTGAAGAGCATGAAGAGCACGTGATGAGGCTCATTGGAGAGTTTGAGTTTGACTATATCGTGCTGGCTAAATATATGCGTATCTTGACTCCAACATTTGTCAAGACGTATCCTGAACAGATTATCAACATTCACCACTCTTTTTTACCTGCATTTATAGGAGCAAACCCTTACAAGCAAGCTTTTGACAGAGGCGTGAAGATCATCGGAGCGACAGCACACTTTGTCACAGATGATCTCGACGAAGGGCCAATCATCGCGCAAGATGTCATCCCCGTCAATCATCGCCTCACCTGGAAAGATATGCAACGCGCAGGTCGTGACGGCGAAAAAATCGTACTCTCCCGTGCACTCTCACTTGTCTTACACGACAGAGTTTTTGTAAACGGCAATAAAACCGTGGTGTTTTAGTAGAAAAATATGTTTAATATCGTACTAGTAGAGCCCCAAATCCCACCCAATACAGGCACCATCGGACGGCTCTGCGTCAATCTAGGTGCGACTTTGCATCTTATAAAGCCGCTAGGGTTTGACATTGATGACAAAGCAGTGAAGCGTGCAGGGCTTGACTACTGGAAGGAGTTGGATCTGGTGGTGTGGGAGAGTTTTGAGGCGTTTTTGGAAGCGCATCCCATCGGTACAAACAGCTATATGGCTACGACCAAAACAGACAGGCTCTATTTCGATGTTGCTTTTGAGAAAGGCGATTATATTTTATTTGGCTCTGAGACCAAAGGCATTGATGAAGCAGTGTTGTTAGCCCATCCAGACAGATGCATCACTATCCCCATGGGCGCAAAAGGCAGAAGCCTCAATCTTGGCATCAGTGCGGGTATCGTGCTGTATGAGGCGTTACGACAAAACTATGATGGTTTTGAGAAAATCACCATCCCCAACACGCTGGAGTCTTGATGTCTTTAGGTGATGTACTTTATGTGGTTGCGACGGTTTTGTTTGCTTATATCACTTTTGGTATCGTGAGAAATTATTATAAAAACAAGTTTGATGATGAGGGCAGACGCATAGACGATAAAGAGAAAGACTAACCAACGCTTTACCAACTCTTGGGTAAAATATAACCATTATTACCCACTAGGAAACCCTTTATGACAGACGCTTTACTCATCGAAATTGGTGTAGAAGAACTACCCGCAGTGCCATTACTTAAAATCGTAACAGACATAGAAGCATCATGGAAAAATATCCTTCAAGAGTACAATCTTGAGAGTGAGTTTGCCTTTATCTACACTCCTAGACGCCTTGTGCTCAAGCATGTTGCTATGCCTCTGTATCAAGCTGACCGCACCATCGAACACTTCGGGCCACCCGTAGAAGCAGCACTCAAAGAGGGTGAGCCTACGCAGGCAGCACTGGGGTTTGCTAAGAAGTGTGGTGTGGCATTTGAGCTACTGGGCAGAGGGGAAAAGGGCGGTAAAGAGGTACTCTACTTCAGGCAAGAAGAAAAAGGTGCTCCTACCACTTCATTGTTACAAGCGATGCTTGAGAAATGGCTTGCTTCGATGGCGTTTGGCAAGATGATGCGCTGGGGGGATCGGAAGGATGAATTTATAAGACCCCTCAGATGGCTTCAGGTCAGACTGGGTGATGGACTGGTACCGGTTGAACTTTTTGGCATCCACTCAGACTGCAAAACCTATGTACACAGAATGCTCAGTTATGAAGCCATCGCCGTTCCAACCTTACAGAGCTTTGAGGACATTTTGGCAGAGGGCGCGGTGATGCTCTACCCTAAAGACAGAGAAGCAAAAATCTTAGTGGAGTTTGATGCTTTGGAGGCACAACATGGCATTATCATAGAAAGAGATGAAGATTTATTGGCCGAAGTGGTCGCCATCACAGAAAACCCTAAAGCACTTTTGGGTTCGTTTGATGAAGGGTTTTTGGCACTGCCTCCTGAAGTCATCATTACCTCCATGAAAGAGCATCAGCGTTATTTCCCCGTATTTGAATACGGCAAGATAACGAGTAAATTTGTCGTGGTAAGCAACGCCTACACTGATGACTACACTAAAGTCATCGCAGGAAATGAGCGCGTACTCAAACCGCGTTTGGCTGATGCACTTTTCTTTTACACCAATGATCTTAAAAACGGACTGCGCATAGATGGGCTTGAAAAAGTACAGTTTATTGATGGACTAGGAACGCTTGCAGACAAAATCAAAAGAGAGAAAAATATCGCCATTAGACTGCTGGCACTATACATGGATAAAGTTGAAGAGACTACAGGAAAAAGTTCAGTCACGCTTGAAAAAGCGATGGATAGAGCGGTAGGTCTTGCCAAAGCCGATCTGATGAGTGAGATGGTGTATGAGTTTACTGAGCTTCAGGGGCTTATGGGGTACTATTATGCTAAAGCACTGAGTGAAGAAGAGCTGGTCTATAATGCCATAAGGGAACAATATATGCCTGTAGGTGAGGGCGCAGAGATTCCTAGCTCTGTGTTTAGTGCCATCGTCGCGATGAGCATCAAACTTGATACACTCTTTGGACTCTTCTCTGTAGGCAAAATCCCGACGGGCTCCAAAGACCCTTTTGCACTTCGTCGCGCGGTTAACGGTGTAGTGCGTATCGTGACAGCGTATGATTTGCCCTTTAACATTGATGATGTGATTACCCTGCTGAAAGGCAGCTATGAAGCCTTTGATGCAAAGCTCTTGAGTGAGTTTATCGTAGAGCGTATCAACAAATCGCTACCTGCCAATCCTTCAGTTATCGCTGCGGTACTGGCATCAGGTGAAAGAGACATCAATGAGATAGCCAAAAAAGTCACTGCACTGGGTGCCATCGTCTGTGCCGACACCTTCAAAGAGCAATTTTCAACCTTTAAGCGGGTGGCAAACATTTCTAAAGAGGTTGCTCTGGATGCTCCTTTACACATAGACGTAACACTCTTTAAAGAAGAAGCAGAAGTGATACTCTACACTGCGTATGAAAAAGTAATTAATGCCTCTTACCACAACTACAAAGAAGAACTTGAAGCACTGTTTGGACTGAAGCGGGAACTTGACAAGTATTTTGATGACGTGATGGTCAATGCCGAAGATGAAGATCTAAGAGTGAACAGACTGCACACCATCGCATCGATCTATAAAACATTTAAGAGTGTTGCGGATATTAAAGAGATTACGGTTTAGACTTATGAAATTCAATAAAATAGGTTTGATTGTTGCATCAATCTATTTTTTTATAGTTTTAGCTTGTATAGTCTGGGCTGTATTGATAGATGATCCAAAGGGTAAATTTGTAATTTTACAGTTACCGTTGGCACTACAGATGGCAGGACTTGATACACTAGGTATATTAAAGTATCTTCCTGCTATGTCTTGGGCAATGGTGTATTTTCTTATTGGCATTCCTACTTTATGGTTTTTTTATTTGATGGGGTGTGTTTTTGATAAAGTCTTCTTACGCAAATAAATATTTTTACGACACCATCATCATCGGCGCGGGCATCGCTGGTGCTGCTACGGCGTATACACTCACACAAAAAAATCAGAAAGTATTGGTGTTAGATAAAAATGGTATCGCTTCGGGTGGTTCGGGAGCTGCGGGAGCTTTTGTCTCTCCCAAGATAGGCAAAGGCGGTGCACTTCAGAGTTTGACTAATGAAGCCTTTGTTTATGCGAAAGATTTTTACTTAGAACACTGCCCGCAGCATTTTCATCAAACAGGCGTTGTGCGACTGCCTAAAGACGAGGCGGATGCACAAAAGTTTAGCGACTACGAAAAGCATAATCAAAATGTCTATGAAAACTACACAAAAGAGATGTTGCAGGCTTTGGGGATACATACAGCATTTGATGGGTTTTACTTTCCTGAGGCGGGGGATTGTGATGCCAAAGAGGTTTGCGCATTCTTGCTTAAAGACATAGAAGTTGTGCAGTATGAAGTCAATAAATTAAGGCAAGAAGAAAACGGGTATTGGCATGTGGGTGACTATAGGGCTAAAAATGTGGTGATTGCTACAGGGTTTGAGAGTAACTTTGCAGATATGCAGTACATGGGTATCAAAGGCACTTGGGGAACGAGGGGTGATTTTGTCTCAGACTTGGCACTTAATGTGAGTATGCACCAAAGTATGTCTGTGGGTGCTAATATAGGTGGTATCATCAAGCTGGGGGCTACCCATGAAAAAGAGGTCAAAGAGAGTGTGCCGTGTCAAGAGAAGCAGGCTTTGGGTCTCAAAGAAAAAGCTTCTGCACTCATCAATGTCAGTGACTTGGTACTCAAAGAGATTTTCTGCGGTATGAGAGCAGGTTCGAAAGATTATTTTCCTTTGGTGGGAAAAATAATCGATGTCTCTAAGATGCTAGAAATCACGCCTGCGATTGTTAGAGGTGCAACTGCTCCGCTGCAGTACAGAGAGCATCTGTATATCTGTAACGGTTTGGGAGGCAGAGGCTTTGTGTTTGCACCGCTGATGGCAAAATGGTTGGCTGAATGTATTGTTGATGACAAAGAAGTAGATGAGAGGGTGTGTACAGACAGGTTATTTTGGAAGTGGTGTCGTAAAAGTCCTGATTTGGAGTATTTACGCTGATTGGGTGCTTTCATGCCAAAATTTCCACTCTGGTTCTTGGCTGATGTGCGGAAAGTCATCCAGTATCTCTTGGGGTTGAAACTTTGGTTTGTAAGCAAAGGCTTTACATCCCTCTACCCAGTAACCCAGATAGATCCATGGCAGTTCAAGGATATTGGCAAGTTTTATCTGATAGAGCAGCGAATAGGTACCCAGTGAGAGGTTGGCATAGTCAGGGTCGTAGTAAAAGTAAATCGAACTGATACCGTCATCCAACACATCGATGAGATCCACCCCGATGAGTTTTTCATCTTTGATGTAGAGTATCTCTTTGCCAAAATCATGCGCCCCATCAACAAAATTTTCATGGTATTCACGTTGAGAGATATTTTTGTGTTGCCACCCGTCTTTGAAGTGTTTGTGATGGTGGTATTTGTTATAGAGGTTGATGTGTGCCTGCGTGAGACTTGGTTTTTGTACGATGATGGTGGTTTCACTGTTGCGTTTGATGGCTTTTTTCTGTGATTTGGTATAGCGGAAGTTTGCAGCATCGATGCGGATGCTTTTGCACTCATTGCATCCATTGCAGATAGGGTGAAAAAAGTACTTGCCAAAGCGTCTCCAGCCTCTGTCTATCACCGCTGTGGCAAAAGCTTTGCTCGCATGTGAGACATACTTGTAGTTCATGCGTACTTTGTTACCGGGCAAGTATGCGCAGTCATAGTCAAGCATGGAAAAGTCAGTAGAAGGAGGGTTGAGTAGGTCTAGTTCTTCATTCATAAACGCGATTATACTCAAAGTATAGTAAAATTATTCAAAAATGACAGGGCAGCATGTTTCTTTATCAGCCGACATCAGGGTACTGCTACAACAGTGACTCCCTCTTTTTGTACCAGTTTATCTCCAGATTTAAGCCTAAAGGAAATTTGCTTGATGTAGGGTGCGGGGTAGGGATATTATCCCTTCTTTTGACACGAGATTTTGGTACGAAAACTAGCATCATAGACAAACAAGAAGTGATGCTGAGGTATGCAGAGCATAATTTTTTGCTTAACGGTTTAAAAGCCCAAAGCCATCTTGAAGACTTTACACACTTTGAAGGTGCCCAAAAGTATGATTTTATCATCTCAAATCCGCCTTTTTATGACTCTTGCGTGGTACAGAGTGAAAACACCCACCTCAATATTGCCAGATATGCGCATCACCTGCCTATAGAAGCTTTTGTAAGTAAGGTCAAAAAACTCTTAAAGCCCAGAGGGTACTTCATTTTTTGCTACGATGCAAAGCAGACAGACAGGGTATTGTATTATTTAACAATGTATGGTATAAACGTTGAAGTGATACAGTTTGTGCATGCCAAATTAGACAGAGAGTCCAAGCTGGTGATGGTTGCAGCGCGTATGGGCTCGAAGTCTATGGTGCAGATACTGCCTCCTTTTGCGGTGTTTGATGAAGCAGGGCTGTATATGCCTCAAGCGACACAAGCATTTGTAAAAGCAAATACCCATAGTATCAAAGGTGATTTTTAGTGGAACTGTTATCTGAAGAAGGATACACCTACAAGTTTACACCCAGTGCCTGTGAAGCCTGTGGTGGGCACTGTTGCACGGGTGAGACGGGTTATATCTGGGCGAAGTATGAAGAGATAGAAGCAATGGCTGCTTTTTTAACGTTGAGCATCGAAGAGTTTGCCACACGTTATTTGCGCAAGGTCAAACATCGTTATTCGCTCATTGAAAAGCAGTTGGCACCCAATAATTTTGCCTGTATTTTTTTTGATGAAAGTAAAAAACGCTGTTCTATTTATCCTGTGCGACCTTTTCAATGTCGTACATTCCCGTTTTGGGAACAATTTAAAAACAATGAAGATGAGGTACGTAAAGAATGTCCTGGAATCGTATAGCCTTAACGCTCTGTGTGGTTTTCGGGCTGCATACTGTTACAAGTTCTGCCAAAGAGATTATGAAGATCAGCGAAGATGAGCTTATCATCAGAGCACTGCTGTATGATGAATACAGAGCATATGAAAACAGTTATCAGGTCTATAAAAAACTTTTTGATGACACGGGTGCAGAGGTCTATCTCTTTAGGGAGGCAACGTCTGCGCTTATGGGGAAACGCCACATACTTGAGAGCATTGCCCGTTTGAAAATATGGGACAAAACACACCCTCAGAGCATTGAAGTAAGAAGATTGCTCATACCGCTCTATCTGACGGCCAAGCAGATCGACAATGCAAAAAAAGAAGCAGAATTTCTGTTGGAGCAATCCACTTTGCCTATCGATTTGGATTTGGCTTCCAATTCATTTTTGTATGCAGGTGAATTTGAACGGGCATTACAGCTGTTAAATAAAATCTATGCAACCATGCCGCAGGAAGAGATAATACTTCGCATTACTGAAATCATGGATGAGTTTACCAATCAGCGCAAAGAAGCGATACAACTTCTTGAAATGCATCGACGTATGAATATCGTAAGTGAAGAGTTGTATATTCGCTTGTTGCTGCTCTATCAAAAAGAGAGAGATATCGAGGGTATCTTGGAGACGTATAAAGCGATGTATGCACAAGATGACAGTGAAGAGTATCTGCTGAAAATCATCGATGCCTATGTTTATAAAAGAGATATTGACGGTGCGATAGTATTTTTGGAAAAAGACGCCAAACGAGACGATATTTTGTATGAACTCTATAAAACGAAAAAAGATTTCCCTAAAGCTTTAATCCTTGCCGATAAACTCTACAAAGAGAACAAGGACGCCAAATGGATCGCTGAAAAAGGTGTACTGCTTTTTGAAAATGCACAAGACAAAAACGATAAAAAGATGATATCCCAAGTCATTGCTACGCTTGAAGAAGCCATTGCTTTGGGTGTGGATGACAGTATTTATCTGAACTATTATGGGTACACTCTCATCGATAAAGAGGTCGATGTTGCAAAAGGGATGAAAATCATACAAGATGCACTGGTGCAACAGCCTGATAATACCTACTATCTGGACTCTTTAGCGTGGGGATACTATAAAAAACATGAATGCACGAAAGCTTACGAGCTGATGAAGCGTGTGGTGGATGAAGAAGGACTTGAAGAGCAAGAGATTGCTGAGCATTGGGATGCCATCAAAAAGTGTAAGTAAGATATAATACGCCAAAACTTTTATGTAAGGCAGAAGCATGGCACAGATATTGGATGAAATCCTTAAAAAAACAAGAGCAGATTTGGAAAAAAGAAAAGTGGACTACCCGCTTGAATGGTTAGGTCGCTCTCTTGCGTTCAATCCTTTTATGCCAAAAGATGTCAAAAGTGCCCTCAGATCCACACCGCAAAACCCCTATCGTATCATCGCTGAAGTTAAAAAAGCCAGCCCCAGTAAAGGGGTCATCCGTGAAGATTTTGACCCGATGCTTATTGCTCAACAGTACGAAAAAGGCGGAGCAGATTCACTCTCCATTCTGACAGAACCGCATTTTTTTCAGGGTGACAAAGAGTATCTGGGTATGGTACGCCGTTATGTCAATCTACCGCTTCTTAGAAAAGATTTTATTGTTGATAAATATCAGTTGGTCGAAGCTTTGGCTTTTGGTGCAGACTATGTACTCCTTATCGCAGCGGCACTTGGTCGCAAAGAGCTCAAGGAGTTGTATGACTATGCGCTACATTTAGGGCTTGATGTACTCGTGGAAGTGCACGATAAATCTGATCTCATCAAAGCGACCTTTGCAGGCGCAGATATCATCGGTATCAACCACCGTAACCTTGAGACATTTGAGATGGATATGAGCCTGAGCGCCAAACTCATACCGCTTATCCCCAACGGCAAGATTATCGTAGCCGAATCCGGCATCACGACGCATGAAACAGTGGTGGAACTTTCCAAGATAGGTGCAGATGCCTTTTTGGTAGGAGAGCATTTTATGCGACAGGCAGATGTTACTGAGGCGGTTAAAGCTTTGAAATATGGTTTGATTTAACTCAACAGTTTTTTCACCATCTGATTGATGCGACCCCCATCGGCGCGACTGCCGATAGTTGTTTTTGCTTCACCCATGACTTTGCCCATATCTTTCATGCCTTCAGCTGCTATGGAAGTGATGATGGCTTTGAGTGTGGATTCTAGTTCAGCATCATCCATGGGTTCGGGTAGATAGGCCTTGACGATGGTTATCTCTGCCTCTTCTTTGGTGACAAGATCCTCTCTGCCGGCTTGAGCAAACTGTGCTTTGGCATCTTCACGCTGCTTGATGTACTTCATCAAGATGGCTTCCACGTCACTGTCGCTCAGTTCTCTTCGTTCATCCACTTCTATCTGTTTGATAGCGGCTTGTATGTTTCTGAGTGTATCTCTTTTGGCGTTATCTTTAGCGCGCATCGCAACTTTGATGTCAGATTTGATTTGTTCGTTTAGGTTCATGGTTGCTCTCCTGTGGGTTTGGCAAAGTATAGCAGGCAGTAGATTAGAGTAGCATTGACCAAACGAAGGCGCATATTTTTCATAATGGTCATTTTTTTATCTTAGTTTTAGTTTAGCATGCTATTGTAGGCATCATTATTCCAAAGGACTAAACATGGATATGCAAACAAATAACGAATACGGCGTCAAAGTTGCGATGCTGATCAATGACTCCAAATATCGCGGTATCATCACCGAAGAAGAAGCCAAAGGGTTGGGTACTTCTTTGTTTACTTATAGCTATGGCGACGAATCAGTCGGGTATATGCTCACTTTTTACTGGGCGGTCAATACGACTGAAGACACCGTTGTGTTAGCACGTTACACCTATGAGGGTGTTCCTGCTGGTGTGGCGGTCAATTATATGCTAGCACTGATGTTCACCAATAAAACCATCGCACAGATAGATACAGTCAATTATCAGGTCATCGAGCGTTTGTTGCGTGACAATCCAACCATTGAAGCACTCCCTGCATCTGAAAATTATTCTATTGTTTTTGGTATCGATGCAGCCAAACGCGCAGTAAAAGTCTATACCAATCAAGCACTCAGTCATGACGAAAAAACCTTTCCATGTAAAGATACACCGATGAGTCTAGCTGCACTTAAAGATGCCATCAAGACACACAACATTCAAAACCATGAGACGTTGATAGCGTACACTAAAGCGGGCTCTGTAGATATGTCATGCAATGAAACGCTCACGGCTTTGCTTGAAGCGCACAAAGTTGCACTCAAAGAGCAAGAAGAAGCTGACAGCATCCTTTCTGCTACACCATTTGAAGAGTTGTGTGAAGAGGGGCGCATCATTGCGATAGACACCGCCATAGACAACACTGTAAGACAGTTTCTCATCATGGATGGCGGTGATATCGATGTGCTCAGCGTCAAAGAAAAAGGTGATGAATTTGAAGTCTATATCAGCTACCTTGGTGCATGCAGCAGTTGTTCAAGTTCAGGCAGTGGTACACTTATTGCCATTGAAAATGCACTCAAACACAAACTCCACCCCAATATCCGTGTTATCCCTATCTGATGCGACTCTTTAAAAGGGATTTGACTATAATCCCTTTATGATACTTACGATTGAAGACAAACAATTTAATACAGCAACCATCACCCAGCTTTATCCTGCAGCGGTAGTAAAAACAGGACATAAAGAGGAAACTACCCAGGTAAGTCTTGAGTGGATAGACAGTGAGTCTAAAGGCAGAGTGGAGATAGTAGGCTATGGCGTTTTTGTGCATCTAGGCGAAGAAGAAAAACACAGTTTTGTTTTTGAGACCAGAGAAGAAATGGATGAGGCTGTGGGGCGCATTGCCGCACAGCTTCAGAGATAGTTTGAATGCTTATGCCTCTTCATTGAAGTTTAAAGAAGCTGAGTTGATGCAGTAACGCTGATAGGTGGGGGCAGGACCATCAGGAAAGACATGACCCAGATGTGAACCACAAGCAGCACAGCGGACTTCTACGCGTCTCATGCCATGTGTTGTGTCCACTACTTCTTCTATCACATCGTTACAGATAGGCTCAAAATAGCTAGGCCATCCCGTCCCTGAGTCAAATTTGCTCTCTGAAGTAAAAAGCGCAGTATCACAGCATTTGCAGCTGTAAATGCCTTTTGCTTTGGAGTCATAAAATGCGTTTTGAAACGGTGCTTCCGTACCATGGTTGAGGCACACATTATACTCTAGGGGTGTGAGCTCTTTTTTGAGTTTTTCGGTATCCAATTTTATTTTATAAGACATATATATTCCTTATTTGATTTTATCAATCATAGCAGGTTTTCTTTGGATTTAAGTTAGATTATTCTATGATAAGGCATTAATTTTGGAGAGACTATGACGACATTTCAACTATTTCTTCTTGTAATTGCAGGAGGGGTATTTTATCTATTTTTTAAGCAGCTTTTTTCAGGCAGTCATCCTAAACGCGGGGTTGATTTTGAAGCCAAAATCCCAGATGAGCAGATCGGCGGCATCAGCCGTCTGGACAAAACATTTTCTTCGCCTGCATTGCAGCCATCACGCTTGGAACAGCTTCTTTTGATGGCAGATGAGGCTGTAGCAAAAGAAGATTTTGAAGAAGCGAAGAAGGCATTGGGTTCAGCTTTGATACTCGATGCAGATAACACTGAAGTACTCGGACGCATGGGGTATGTGCAGGTGCAGCGTGGTGAGTATGCTGAGGCTAAAGAGAGTTATGAAAAACTATTGAGCATCGATGAGAGTGATGACATGGCGCATGCCGCTTTGGCAAATGCACTACATAAGCTTGGCGATGAAGAGGGTGCACAGATACACCATGAACGTGCAATTACCCTTGATGCTGAGTATGCACCACACCATTTTAATTATGCCAATACCTTGTATGATTTGGGACGTAAAAAAGAAGCACTCGAAGGATACACTAAAGCCTATGCGCTTGATAAAACACTTGAAGTGGCTAAAAAAATGATAGAAGAACTGGAGGGGCAGGGTGAGTAGTACATGTTTCATCTCACAAGAAGCAACGCAGGCGATATTGCTAAGAGTCACGAATGTTTGTGCCGAGTGTTATGATGATATAGATGAAGGCGATATCATTCATTATGATGTGCAAAATTTCCGTTATGTGTGTAAGAAATGTCAGGAGACTCTTTGTGCTCGCATGAATGAGAACTGTGAAGTGATGGAAGAGGAAAATCCAAGCCTTTTTTGCTAATGTTCGGTGATGTATTTGACCGCATTGATGTAGCTTAATGCACTCAGTGTTGCACTAGAGTATGCAATATCAAATGCCGTACCGTGATCTACGGAGGTTCTGAGTATAGGTAGATTTAAAGAGACATTGATCCCCTCATCAAAATAGAGTGCTTTTAGCGGTGCCAAACCCTGATCGTGGTACATCGCGATGTAATGGGTGTAGTGTGCCCTTACTCTAGGCGTAAAAGCCACATCGGGTACAAGGGGAGAGGTAAAGATTTCTTTACACAGTATGTCTTGTGCATTGTTTATTGCTTTTTGTATGATTGCTTCCTCATTCCCTAAAACCCCGTCATCACCCGCATGCGGATTGAGCCCTAAAACCGCGACTTGTTTGTCAGGTTTGGCAGTGTGGTAAAAGTCTATAAAAAACTGTGTGAGTTTTTTTTCATCGATACTGGCTGCAACATCTTTGAGTGGTATATGTTCTGTAAACAGAGCGACATACATGTGAGGCGAGCCTAGCATCATAATGGCTTTGGCATCAAACATTGCTCTCAGGGCATCGGTATGCCCTTTAAAAGTGATGCCTGCAAGTTCCCACGCTTTTTTGTGTATAGGAAGGGTGCTGATGGCATCAACTTTGTTGTGGCGTGCCAGTTCAACAGCTTTGGTAAACGAGGCATAGGCGTATGCACCGCTATTTGCATTGACAGTACCTGCTTCTATCTCAAAGTAGGGTGCTATGTTTTCTAAAGTTTGGAAATCAGCAGGTATGGACAGGCTGAGTTTTTGGGCGGCTTGATTTAGCATGGCGCTGTCGATGCAGTAAACCGGTTCAACTACTTTGGCGATGGTATGATGGTTTTCAAGGGCAAGCTGTATGCCTATACCGTTAAGATCACCGATTGAGATGGCTACTTTTTTCATCTTTTTAGAAGGGTTTTCATCTCTTTGATGGCTTGCTCAAGCCCTGTAAAGACTGAACGTGCGATGATACTCTGTCCGATGTTGAGCTCTTCGATGGTTTCTATCTCTACGATCTCTTTAACATTGTGCATGGTAAGTCCATGACCTGCAGCTACACGCAAGCCCAGTTCCACCGCATCGCCAGAGAGCAGGCGTAAACAGCGCAACTCATCGTTAAGCATCTGCTTGAGTGTGTTGCGGGGAAGTTCAAGCTCAGGGATACTATGATGCGTCTTGGAGAGTTGGGTATAGAGCATCGCGTAGATATTGGCATATTTGCCTGTGTGAAACTCTATCCATTCTGCACCAAGCGCAGAAGAGGCTTGCACGGCTTCCAAAACAGGGTCGATAAAGAGTGAAACTTCTATCTCTTCTTGTTGCAGCCTCTGTATAGCAACTTTAAGTTTGGGGTTTTCTGTGCCAACCGCAAGACCGCCTTCGGTAGTGACTTCTTCACGCTTTTCAGGTACAAGGGTGACACGATGGGGTTTAAGTGTGCAGGCGATGTCTATCATGGAAGGTTCTATGGCGCATTCAAGATTGACAGGCAGGCTTGAGAGTGCAATGATGTTCTTCGCATCTGCATCTTGTATGTGCCGTCTGTCTTCACGAAGGTGGATGGTAATCTGGTCCGCTCCTGCACGCTTGCAGATACTCAGTGCATCAAGCGGATCGGGGTCTGCGATTTTTCGTGCTTCTCTTAACACCGCGATATGATCGATATTGACACCCAACAGCATAGATTCTCCTTGTATCTGAATAATAGAGATTATACGCAAACTTTTTTAAGATAGTGTTTGCAGGCTAGCTTTGAGGCTTGTAGTTTGGGTCAAAATATTTAAAATCAGCCTTTTGATTTTTGATTAAAATTTAATCATCTTATGAAAAATATAAGAACAGATTTTAAGATAGAATATCTCCTAATAGCCCAGTAAACATATAAAAGGATGACTTCAATGACAAACAAAGAAATATATCTGCATCATCTGCATCAGGCAAGAGTAGAGTATACCAGATGGGTTGGAATGATTAAACTATTATCTGCAGGACTCTACGACACTTCTAAGCAAACCATCGAATTGAATGCATTGGAAATAGATTTTGGAAAATGGTTTCATCAGGAAGCCATGCTGTTTTCAGAAGGTACATGCGTAAGTACCGTCAGTGAAATGGAAGCATTGTGGACAGAGATACACAGTCATTTTATGGATATTTATGAAGTGTGTGCACAAAAACAAAAAAACAGTTTCTTCGGAATAAAAAAGCCTCTGAGTGATGCGGCAATTAAAATATCCACGGTTCACTATCATGAAATCATCATGTTGAGTGATAAACTGAAAAATGGACTGAGACTTTTTGAGAAACAGCTCAATGCCAAAGGAGAAGATGAATTTGAAATATTCGGCAATTATTTATCGGCTCAAGAGCATATACAAAATGTAGAAAAAGCTAAAAAAGAGAAGGCAAAAACGGGTGCCAGTGCCGGAGTAAGCGGTGCAAGAGGGGCATATCTGTCTGAATAGGATCTACTCCGGCAACAAACATTAAAACCAAATCATAACCAAGATTACGCTAAAATCACGACATATCAACTAAAGGCTTATGACATGGCAAAAAGAACAATCAAAAAAGCGGTATTGGCGTATTCGGGGGGACTGGATACGAGTATCATACTTAAATGGCTTCAGGATGAGTATCAGTGTGAAGTGGTGACATTTACTGCAGATCTCGGACAGGGTGAAGAGGTAGAACCGGCACGACAAAAAGCGCTTGATATGGGTATCAAACCTGAGAATATTTTCATTTTGGATTTGAGAGAAGAGTTTGTAAAAGATTTTGTATTCCCGATGTTTAGAGCCAATGCGATTTATGAGGGTGAGTACCTTTTGGGTACATCGGTTGCAAGACCACTCATCGCCAAAAAACAGATAGAGATTGCACATCAAACAGGTGCAGATGCGGTCAGTCACGGTGCTACAGGCAAAGGAAACGATCAGGTGCGTTTTGAGCTTGGGTATCTTGCACTTGATCCAGATATCGCGGTCATCGCACCGTGGAGAGAGTGGGATCTAAACTCGCGCACCAAACTCCTTGCATATGCTGAGCAACATGGCATCAACATCGATGGAAAAGGCAAAGCAAAACCATACTCTATGGATGCAAACCTTTTACATATCTCTTATGAAGGTGAGCATCTTGAAGATCCGTTTGCAGAACCTGAAGAAGATATGTGGCTCTGGTCAGTGAGTCCTGAAAATGCTCCAGATGAGGCAGAGTACATCACACTTACCTACAGACAAGGTGACCCTGTGGCGATCGATGGTGTAGAGATGAGTCCTGCAACACTGCTTACAAAGCTCAATGACTATGGTAAAAAACACGGTATCGGAAGACTCGATATCGTAGAAAACCGTTATGTGGGAATGAAAGCGCGCGGGTGTTATGAGACGCCAGGCGGGACGATCATGCTTAAAGCACACAGGGCTATTGAGTCCATTACGCTTGATAGAGAAGAGGCACACCTCAAAGATGAGATGATGCCACGCTATGCAAAACTCATCTATCAGGGTTTCTGGTGGTCGCCGGAGCGCAAGATGCTTCAAGCAGCCATTGATGCCACACAGGAGCATGTACACGGGGATGTAAGACTCAAACTCTACAAAGGCAATGTAACAGTTGTGGGCAGAAAATCAAATGTTTCTCTCTACTCTGAAGCACACTCTACGTTTGAAGCCGATGAAGTGTATAACCAAAAAGATGCAGAAGGATTTATCCGTCTCAATGCACTTCGTTTTATCATCGAAGGTAAAAAACAGCCTGAGCGTATCGCTAGCTTAGTGAATAAAACAGATAAAAATTAACCTACTTTAAAAGGGTCTCCATCTCCTTCAGTACTTCTGAAGGGGAAAACCTTGCAAATCTCTCTTTACTCAAAAGATGAGGCAAAACTTCCAGCATCACATAGAGCAGTCCCATTAGCGGATAAAAGGCTCTGTATTCAATCTTAAATGTTTTCAAAGTGTAACGAGTCATAAACCATTCTTTCGCACTCTGGCTGCCGTTAAAAAATAAAAGCACCTCCATCGCAAAAATAGAGCCCCAGAGAAAGTAGCTTAGCGCAGTGACAAGCAGCGTGCCTTCTATGCCAAACAAAGAGGTGGCAAGGGCAAGAAAAAGGGCAAAATAAAGGGCAAAAGACTCAAAGCCCAGCGTAGCAAAAATGGCTACGACAGAAAAGATGAATAGCAGAGCGCCAAAAAAGAAAAACATCTCCAAAAATGATTTTTGCTCCGAAAATGTCGGAGAGAAATACGCACCCAGCAGTGTAATAATAAAAATAGCAATAATAGTCAATGCAAGGGTACGATATTCGCTCATATGCTCTCCCTTGATTAGGCTATCTCATAAAGCCTTGTAAGACTTTTGACATCTGGTTTGCGTTCAAGCCATGCCTCATAGAGTTCGCTCATCTCCTTTGAACCGCCATTGGCAAGGATGAAAGTTTTGTAGCCTTGTGCATGGGTTTTGTTAAACCCGTCTTCATCATCCAGGCACGAGAAAAAGGCGTCAGCTGAGAGGACTTCTGCCCATTTGTAGCTGTAATACCCTGCGGCGTAGCCTCCTGCAAAGATATGTGAAAAACCATGTTGAAATTTATTGTACTGCGGTACGGGAAGCAAAGAGGTTTTTTGTCTGATGGTGTCGATGAGGTTTTGTACCTCCTCACCCTGATAGAGGTTTTGATGCAGCATAAAGTCAAAGAGAGAAAACTCTACTTGACGCAAGATACCAAGTGCAGCCTGAAAGTTTTTGGTTTCTTTGATTTTGCTCATCAGTTCCATAGAAATAGGCTCGTCACTTTGGTAGTGAAAGCCGAACCGCTTGAGTATCGCAGCCTCATAGGCAAAATTTTCTAAAAACTGAGAAGGGAACTCTACCACATCCCAAGCCACCCCGTTGATACCGGAGACAGAACGCTCTGTACAGGTACCAAAGAGATGATGTACGGCATGTCCCATCTCGTGAAAGAGTGTGACCACATCATCATGCCTGAGCAGGGAAGGTGCCTCTTTACTTGCAGCAGAAAAGTTACATACGATGAAAGCAGAAGCAAAATGCTGTTTCCCTTCACTGTCAACATAATGCGTTTCCCAGTCATTCATCCATGCGCCGCCACTTTTGTCTTTGCGTGCTTCAAGATCAAAGTAGATACGACCCGTGAGTTTGCCATAATCAAAGATGTCAAACGCTTTGACACATGCATGCCATGTCGGAACATCAGCAGGTTTAAAGGTTACCGCAAACAGTTCCGAGACGATATCTAAAAGTCCGGCAAGCACCTTGTTCTGCTCAAAATAGGGTTTTGTCATGGTATCATCAAAGTCAAATTTTTCTTTTTTGAGTTTCTCACTATAGTAGGCAACATCATAGCCTGCCAACTCCTCAATCCCGTCTGTTTTTTTTGCAAAGGCTTTAAGCTCTTCCATCTCTTTTTTTGCCTGTGGAAGTGCCGCATCTGCCAAATCATTTAAAAACCGTATGACATCTTCTTCTTGGTTCGCATCTCTAGTCTCAAGTGCATAGTGGGCGTAGCTTTTAAAGTTTAGCAGTTTTGCTTTTTCATTTTTGAGTGCAAGAATCTGGTCTATAATCGCTGCATTTTGAGGTGCACGTGTTGCATAGGCTTTTGAAAGTTCTTGTCTGTAGGTTCGGTTTGGCCCATAAGTCATATATGCCAAGTAGCTTGGAAGCTGTAGGGTAAACTGGTAGACTATTGTGCCATCTCTCTCTACTTTGGCTGCAACAATATCGGACTGTGGCATGCCTTGAATGTCTTTTTCATCACTCATGAGTAGTTCATAGGCATTGGTTGCATCCAGAAGATTTTGGGAAAACTGGTTGCCAAGTTCTGAGAGTGCAAGTGAGATTTCTTCCATTCTTTTTTTCTGTTCTTGGGGCAAATTGACTCCAGAGAGTACAAAATCTCTTATCTCATTTTCGACTACTTTTTTTGCTTCAGGATGTGTGGTTTTTATCTGAGCTATCTTTTTAAAAAGTGCTTCATTTTGTGCTATCTCTGAGCTAAATTTGGAGAGCAGCGGGATAGAAGCTTCATAGGCTTTTTTGGTTTCTTCTGAGTTCATCACGGAGTTAAGATGTGATAGAGGGGTAAAAAAAAGTCCCAACTCTTCATCTAAATCTTGCAAGGGCTTGAGGACTTTTTCATAACTGCTCTCTTGTGAGCTTGTGATAGTGTTAATGGTTGCTCTTTGCTTGTTGAGCAGGGCATCCAAGGCTTGGGGAAACTGTTCTAAATTGTCTAGTTTAAATTCTTGAAACATAGGTGAGGGTATCCGTATTTTAATTTTTTTTGATTGTAGCATATTTTATAAAAGGAGCGATTGATTCTTGCCCGATGGAGGTGAGATGATATATTTTTCGAAACGGGTATGGCAACTGCCCGTTTCAACAAGAAAAATTAGAGTGACTTTGTAAGCTCAGTTACAGACTTTGTTTTTAAAAATTCAGCAAATTGATTTCTGTATGTTTGGATGATGCTTACACCTACGAGTACTACATCGTAAATATACCATTGATTGTTTTTGTCATTTCTATAAAAGAGATACTCTACTTTATAGGTATCATCAACTCCTATGACCTGTGCATCAAATATAATGCGGTTGGGTTTGATTTTTTTAGGACTGCCTATGATTACTTTTTGATTGTTATACAGTCTTAATTTATCTAAATAGGAGTATTTAATTTTTCGCTCAAATGCTTTGGTAAATTGTGCTTTTTCACTCTCGTTAAGCGTTGTCCACTGTCTGCCTAGACTGATTTGTGACATGGTGCTGTAGTCAAACACATCATCAATCAACACAATGGATTGTTGCTCTTTTTGTGTTTGAGAGAGAGAGCTGTTTTTAAGTATAGAGAGTATTTTGCTTACTCTGGTATCCATCACTTTTTTGATATTTTGTTCTTCTATGGCATGGACGAAGACCCCGGATAGCAGTAAAAGTGTCAGCAGTTTTTTGATCATTGTCTTTCCTTATGTTGTTTATCTGGCAATTTGAGCAGCACGTTTTTGCTCATATGCATCTTTTAAAAATGGATACAGGTCTAAAGCATCTTTTTTGAGACTCTCATAAACACCTGGATTGAGAGAATTTTTGTTTGTCATTTGTACAGCAATAACACCAACAGATTGCGCTAGGTTGTTAGGTATTTTGTACCGCTCGAGACCGCGAACGTTAACCCATGGAGAAGCGTATGCATCCAGAGTGACACCCAACAGATCCCTTGCATTGGAAGGGCCTAAAAACGGTAAAACGATGTGAGGTCCTGGAACTATGTTGTAATACCCAAGGGTTTGACCAAAATCTTCATCATGCACAGGAATATGCAACAGATCCTGAGCAGGGTTCATCAATCCACCCAGACCAATAATAGAATTGGTAAGAAAACTTTCAAATTCTTGTGCACTGTTGTTGATTTTACCTTGTAAGAGATTGTTGGCTAAACGAACGGGAAATTGCAGGTTTTGAATAAAATTTGAGAGTCCTATACGAAAAGGTTGAGGGACTACATCGCCATACGCTTTTGAAACAGGGTCTAAAACTGAACTGTAAAACACATCATTAAAAGAGGTCATCGCTCTATTGTAGGTGTGAAAGTCATCGGTAGATTGTGTTGCTTCATCCTGTGTAAACTCATCTTCAAAACTCTCTGTTATGCTATTGGCAGGAACGTTTGGGGGAAAATTCGATTGGGTATGAGCCGTTGCGTTCACCGAGGCTGTTGGCTGAGGTGTCATTTTTGCGCTACTGCACCCTTGAAAGAGAAAGAGAAGAAGATATAAAACATAGTACAAAACTCTCATGATACATTCTCCTTTTATATAACTGTACGTAGATATTGTGCACTTTGTGTGAAGTATGTACGCAGCTTTAACCGATGTCTAGTAAAAATAGGTTAGAATTATAACCATATATAGCATAAGAAGGAATTATCGGATGAAAGTACTCCTAATCAAAGAAGTAAAAACACTTGGAAAAGCAGGTGAAATCAAAGAGGTTAAAGACGGTTATGGTCAAAATTTCCTCATCGGTAAAGGGTTGGCAAAATTGGCTACACCCGATGTGATAGAAAACTGGAAAGCAGAGCAGGAGGAGATGGCACGTAACCTAAAAGATGAGTTGGCAAGACTTGAAGCGGAGAAAATCACACTTGAAGCCAGTATCATAAAAATAGAAAAAGCATCCGCGCCTGTGGGCATCAAAGGCTCAGTCGGCAATGCAGATATCTCTGAAGCCATACAAGCACAGCTCAACATTGAACTTGATAAAAAACATATCAATCTTAAAAAAGCAATCAAGTGTACCGGTATACACGAAGTGGATGCAAAACTGGGTCACGCTATCCATGCTACGATTAAAGTAGAAGTAGTAGGTATATAAGTTATGTTTGAAGCAACCACGATACTCGGCTATAAGGGTGAAGGCAGGGCAGTCATCGGAGGCGATGGTCAGGTAACGTTTGGTGATACGGTTCTTAAAGGAAATGCGACCAAAATTCGTACCCTTCATGAAGGAAAAATTTTGGCAGGTTTTGCAGGAAGCACTGCAGATGCGTTTACCCTTTTTGATATGTTTGAGGGGATACTGGCTGAAAAAAGAGGGGATCTTTTTAAGTCTGTTATCGGGTTTTCAAAGATGTGGAGACAAGACAAACATTTAAGACAGCTTGAAGCCATGATGATTGTACTTAATACCGAACATATCTTTATACTCTCTGGAAATGGTGATGTGGTTGAACCCCAAGACGGCAAGATAGCCGCTATCGGCTCAGGCGGAAACTATGCACTCTCAGCTGCACGTGCTTTAGATAAACATAGTACGCTTGAGCCTAGAGAACTGGTTCAGGAGTCACTTGAAGTGGCAGGTGACCTGTGTATCTATACAAATAAAAACATTAAGATATTGGAACTATAAAGAACGATGGATAATTTAACCCCCAAAAAGATAGTAGCCTACTTAGACAACTACGTCATTGGACAAGACGCAGCCAAAAAAACTATAGCGGTTGCTTTGAGAA
>JAABRH010000089.1 GCA_011391015.1 Sulfurovum sp. | reverse complement strand
ATACTCAATGCGGTAGGGACTATCGCCAAAGCCTCTTAATATCCAAACATTAGTTTGGAGTTTCTAGGAAGCTCCGTCATTTATGGCGGGGTGGTTCACAACGGCGAGATAGTAGAAAAGTACTTGTGGGCAAATCTCACCACCCTCTTAGCCATTTATGATAAAGACGATAATCTTATACAGCGGTTTGAGTATGCAGATAGCTGTGCGCCAATCTCTACGACTGGCAACGATAGATGCAATAGTAAAGAGAGGTGACAGATCAGATATGATTAAGTTCACCTGACCCCTACACCCTTTCCAATGCTTTTAACCACAAGCATCTCGCCCCATTTACGTATCTCAATCATACTAAACACCCATAGTGCCAATAAACCGATCATCGTCAACGATTCAGTATTGAGTTGCAGGGTATGAAACACATCCGAGAGCAGATAAATAGCACATAACTGAAGCGCGAGTCCTATGCCTATACCATGAAAAATATACGGATTGATCTGTAGTGATTTTTTGATATTTTTCAAAAAGGGTTCATTTTCTTTAAGTGACTGAAGACCATTCATCCACGTGGCAACCACAAAGGCGGTAAACAGTGTAGATGTAGCACTCTCTTTTCCGTACCGTTCCAGCATCCAGACATAGATAAAGAGTGCACCCATACTGATAACAAGTGCAGCATAGACTACACGTATAAGCTGTATTTTGTCTAAAAATTTCTCATGTAGCCTAGTTGGTGCTTTACTCATAACGTCTTCTTCTTCTTTTAAGAATGGAAACGTTTTATCCAGTGCACTGTCTGAAACCAGATTGATCCATAAGATCTGCACAGGATAAAGTGGCAGAGGCAGTGACATGAGGATTGCACCTGTGATAAGGATGACTTCATCCAAACTTGTAGAGACGAGAAAATAGATCGCTTTCCGAATATTACCGGCAATGGTACGCCCCTGTTTTATAGCATCAACAATGACAGTAAGATTGTTGTCTGCCAGTACCATTTTTGCAGTAGATTTTGCTGCATCTGTTCCACTTCCCATACCGATACCCAAATCTGCAGCTCTTAGTGCAGGAACATCATTGGCTCCGTCACCGGTAACGGCAACGATCTCTCCTTGTTTTTGCAGTGCTTTTACGATGCGGTATTTGTGCTCAGGAAGCACTCTTGCCCACACAGTGACCTTTGGCAATATCTTTTCGAGTGTCTGATCATCCATGTCATTAAGCTCTTTTCCTGTAGCAACCAAATCCCCTTCCCTGTAGATATTTACAGATTTTGCAACAGCTGCAGCGGTGAGAGGATTATCACCCGTGATCATCATCACTTTTATACCAGCTCTTTGTGCTGTTTGAACAGCTTCCAGAACACCTTCTTTTGGAGGATCCAGGAAGCCTACAAGCCCTACGATCTCAATCTGCCATTTTTCTATATTATCCGTTGTGTGTTCTCCCATACCCAGCGCAATAACCCTTAAACCATTAGAAGCCAGCCTGTCATGTTCTTTTACAAGTATTTCAAAATCATCTTGGTTGGTAGCAAAGAGCTTTAGAGATTCGAAAGCGCCTTTGACAAAAATTTTATGTTCTCTCTCGATTATATTCGAACTTGCCATCAGTCTATATTGGGTATCGAAAGGATAGAGGTTGACGCGCGGGTATTTTTCACGGATATTTTGATACTCTTTGCCTATCCAAAGCGCAAGAGCTGTATCAACCGGATCTCCTTTTCCTTCTATCGATTCATTGGCAAGCGCAGAAACCGTTTGCAAAAAAGTATCATGTAAAGAGTAGACCTCTTCCACTTTGAGTTTTCCCTGGGTAATGGTGCCTGTCTTATCTGAAGCAATAACGGTAGCGCTGCCTAATGTTTCAACCGAAGGCAAATGACGAATATAGACTTTTTTAAGACTCAATGTCATGGCACCTATGGTGAGCACGAGCGTAACAACTATGGGTAAACCCTCAGGCACAGCAGAAACAAGTTCAGCGATGATAAGATATATGACTTCAATCGTACCTCTTCTTTGCCAAAGAGCAATAATGGCAGAGAATACTATCAACAACAGTATGACAAGCATGTGCTTTTTGATAAAAATTTCCAGTGCTTTACTTAGAGGCGTTTCTGGTGATTTTTCTTCCGCCCTGCTTGCAATAGATGCAAGGTAGGTCCTTTCTCCGGTAAACACAACAAACCCTTCTGCTTTTCCTTTGGTCACCGTTGTACCGGACAGTGCCATATTGTCAAGTTCATAGGGGAGTGTCTCTTTGGGCAGAGTGAGGTTCGCATCCTTATCCACAGGCACGGACTCTCCTGTCAGGATCGACTCATCAATGACAAGTCCATTGCTATCGAAAAGACGTATGTCTGCAGGTACGATATCTCCTTCAGACAAGACAATGACGTCTCCTGGCACAAGTTCAGACGAAGAGATGGCAAATATCTGATTTTCACGTTTGACCTGTGTTTTACTTTCAGTGAGCTTTTTCAGTAATTTTATGGATGAAAGTGCTTTGACCTCCTGCCAAAAACCTATAAATGAATTGACCAGAATAATAATGAATATCAACACGCCTTCATGTATGTTTTCCAAAATAAAAGAAAGCAGTGCGGCAGCCACAAGCACATACACCAAAGGACTTTTGAACTGCGCAAGAAAAAGTATAAAAAGATTATGCTTTTTTTCTTTTATCTCATTCAGTCCATAGATCGAAAGATTTTTTTGTACGCTTTCATTGCTTAATCCTTCTTTGGAAATTTCCATTTGTTCGGCTAGGGACTCGATCGATTCAAAATGAGGATACTCTGGAATGGTCATTGATTCTTCCTAGATTTCATCTATATCAGTGTAACATATTTTACTTGTTATAATTATCAAAGATTGTTACTGTAAACTTTGACATCCTCCCCCACCTAAAGGAGGGGATTCCTGCTTCACCGATGGATACCTAACTTGACCGCCTAAGCTGTCAAATCTCTAGTATTACCATCTCCACAGGCTAACCCCGCTAGTCCGGCGGTTAGGATATTATTTGCAGCATTTACATCACGGTCGTGATGAGTGCCACAGTGAGGGCATACCCATTTCCTCACGCCCAAATCTTTTCTTCCGTCTCTTGTTCCACAGCTGGAACATATCTGTGATGACGGAAACCAAGGGGATACAAAGGATAGTGTTCTACCATACCATTGGGCTTTATACTGAAGCATAGTTACAAACTTGTTCCAGCTTGCATCTGCTATATGTTTTGATAGTTTTCTATTCTTCACCATCCCTGCTACATTCAAATCTTCTAAGCATATCACTTGGTTCTCGCTGATAAGTTTAGTGGATAGTTTTTGCAAAAAGTCATTACGGGAGTCTGCTATTTTAGCATGGACTTTAGAAACTTTCTTTTGTGCCTTCATGTAGTTTTT
>JAABRH010000088.1 GCA_011391015.1 Sulfurovum sp. | reverse complement strand
CCAAGCCTTATCAGTACCTTTGAAGTTACCAAAAAAAACCTTCAAGAACCTCGTAATATAGCCATTTATAACCCTTTATGTATATACTAGTCACCTCGTAGCTTGTCGTCTGTAGTGCTTTTTATCGATGTAGTTTTTTATGTAGTTTTTTAGTTATTCTAGTCTTAGTAAAAAAAAAACTACAAAAAAACTACATATTAAGGATAGCAAATGCGTCTTACCAATACTCTAATAAAAAACTCAGAGTCGAGAGAAAAAAAGTACTCAATCACAGATGGCTATGGTCTACAGTTAACAATTAAGCCAGATGGTAAAAAGATTTGGGAAATTAGATATACATACAATAGTAAATCCAATACTACCACATTAGGCGCATACCCTTTGATATCACTAAAAGATGCCCGTATGAAATGTGAGGAGTTTAGACGTAGACTCTATAATGGTGTAAACCCAGTTGAAGAACGACGTAAACATAAAGAACATATAGCTCAAAAGAAGCAAGCTGAAGTACGACGTACTATACATACATTTGAGAAAGTCGCACGAGATTTTATCGATTCAATAGCAGATGAACACACTGCTAGATATGTTTCCATCAAGCTAGGCAGATTGCATAACCATGTCTTTCCGTATATAGGTTATAGGCCAATTACTGAGATTACACGTATCAGTATCATTGAGTGTTTAGACAGATTAACAGAAAACGGCAAAGTAGAAACGGCAGAGCGGATTTTAAGTACTATCACACAGGTCTATAAATATGCTGTAACAAGAGAAATTGCTACACATAATATTACGTTTGAGATAGATAAGCGTTATGTCATTGGTAAAAAAGAAGTACAGCATTTTGCAACTATCACCGAGCCGAAGAGAGTGGGGGAGTTGATGAGGTCTGTCGATAAATATCATGGCAATTTTGTAGTCAAATGTGCTTTACAGCTAGCTATCTATACTGCTCAACGTCCTTTTAATATCCGTTTTGCTGAGTGGGACGAATTTGATTTGGAAAATAACGAGTGGAACATACCAGCGTCAAAGATGAAAATGAAGCGAGCGCATTTTGTTCCGATTACTAAACAGATAAGAGAACTGCTTGAAGCTTTGGCTCCTTACTCAAAAGGGAAAAGTAAATATTTATTCCCAGCATTTACATCCAATCTAAGAGCTATAAGTGAAAATACATTAAACCAAGCCTTGAGACGTTTGTCTTATTCTAAAGAAGAAATCGTTAGCCATGGCTTACGGGCAATGTTCTCTACATTAGCCAATGAGAATATTGGGATACATGGACATCATGGTGACGTTATAGAACGCCATCTTGCCCATGTCAACGGCGGAGTTAAAATGGGCAGTATGAAAAGCTGCTAAAAAGTAGTTTTTACAACCAAAAGCTTAAAGAAGCGGATTAAATTCGCTAAAGTCCTTTTTCTGATTTAGAAAGGGGGCGTATGCTTAAAAAAGGTGAAGTAAAAATGATACATCAGATGCTAAAAGAAGGTCTTAGCAAAAGTGCAATAGCACGTAAGTTGGGCATCAATCGAGACACGGTTGCCAAATATGCCAAGTTGCCTGAGGGATATATTCCTGCTATTAAGCGAGAGAGTGTTGAAACAACTGTGGATTCTTATTTGCCCAATATTGCAAGGATGCTTGAAGAGGCACATACACTGGGTATTGAGATTCCAAATACATCCATCTATCAAGAGATTCAAAAATTAGGATATAGAGGCTCTTTACGTTGGATGAAAGACATTATGCGTAGACATGATCTTCGTCAAAAAGTTAAAGATGAAGAACCGCTGGTGAGATTTGAGACAAAAAAAGCTCAACAGATGCAAGTCGATTGGGTTGAGTTTCCAAAAGATGGTTTATCTGCGTTTGTAGCTACCATGGGATACTCCAGAGCATCGTATGTTGAATATGTGACCGATGAAAAAGTAGAGACGCTTATTAAGTGCCATATGAATGCGTTTAGCTACTTTGGCGGAGTACCCCATGAAGGTCTCTATGACAACATGAAGACCGTTATCACTAAGCGTAATGCTTATGGATTTGGTAAACATAAATTCAATGAACAGTTTCGTGACTTTGCCCAAAAACACTGCGGGATGCAGCTCAAAGTTTGTAAACCTTATCGTGCGCAAACCAAAGGGAAAGTAGAGAGATTTAACCACTATTTTAGATACAGTTTTCACAATATTTTTAAAGTGAGACTCTCGATGATGGGGTATAAAATGAGTTTAGAGAACGCCAATGCGGCAGTTATGGACTGGTTGGATTTTACGGCTAATTCCAGAATACATCAAACAACTTTACATAAACCATTTGACTTGTTGGCAGAAGAGCAGTTGGCGCTGCATCCTCTGCCTAAGCCTTATTGCGGTGTCCACCCAACAAAAGCTACAGGTATGAGTGTATCAAAAAACAGCAAAACATCCAATAGAATTACCATCCATATTCCCAACCGTGATTTGCAACGCTATGATGAGTTTATACCCGCTGTTGCCTATCTTGTAGTACCTGCATACGTTATAGGGGGAACCCTATGGAACTAATCACAAAGATTGAAACACTGTGTCGAGAGCTACAATTAAATACGTTTGGCGAGATGCACCATGAGCTTAGTAATCGTGCCGCAAAAGAGAACTGGAAATACAGTGAGTATTTGTATGAGATGCTTAAATTTGAATCTGACAATAGAGCTAAACGCTCTCGAATCACCCTCACAAAAATGGCGGGGTTTCCCACTATAAAAACGCTTGAACAATTTGATTTTAACTTTACCGTAGGGGTTAATCGAAGACAAGTAGAAGAGCTAGCTACTCTGGAATTCGTGAAACGAAACGAGAATATTATCCTTCTTGGTCAATCAGGTGTGGGTAAAACCCACTTAGCCATTGCTCTTGCTTACGGTGCAGTGCAAAAACGGATAAAAGCTCGGTTTATCACCATTTCTGATCTGATTATGCAAATGAGTAATGCCAAAAAAGAGAAGCGCTACGACGCTTTTATTCGTCAAGCCATTATGGCACCATCACTCCTTGTAATTGACGAAATAGGCTATTTCCCAATGAGCAAAGAGGATGCGCACCATTTCTTTCAAGTAATCTCAAAGCGATACGAAAGAGGAGCAACCATCGTTACGTCAAATTTGGTGTTTAGTCAATGGAGCGGTATATTTGCAAACGACAAAGTGGTGACTACCGCTATATTGGATAGATTATTACACCATTCACATGTCATCAATATACTTGGGGATTCATATCGTTTAAAAGAGAAAAAAGATGAGGGAATAGTCAATTCAGACTTATATAAGTTTAAAGAGGAAAAACCAGAACAAGGAGTAGATTAAATCGTCGTTGCTTAAGGTTACTATTCGTAATATTTTTTACGAAAATCTGCCGAATTTAACTCCGCCGTTGACACTGATACGTCATATCAGGTCACAATAGAGGAACTTTGTCTTGATTTTAAGCACTTTGAAGGAACCTTTTAAGGAGTTGCAAGGGATTGTATTGAACTTGAAAGTTTTTTCAAGGAAGTGCTACAGTATTTCAATATAACCTGAAAATGATACCAAGAGAAACATTATTGATAAAAAATAAAAATCTTGTAGTTTGAGATGTAGTTTTTTAGAAGATATGCTTTGCAGACCCCTGTTTTAGGTAGTTTGTGTATTCCCCCTCTGACACCATCTTTCAAATCTACTTATCATAACTTTCCTAGAAGCATTTTTAAGTCTTAACCAATAGCTGTTTATAATTTCGCTTTCATTGAAGATAAAGCTTGCAATGAGTAGTATTGTTTATTATCGTTTAAAACGATAATTCTGCTAAATTCTCTTGCGTCACGTT
>JAABRH010000087.1 GCA_011391015.1 Sulfurovum sp. | reverse complement strand
GTGCTAGAGAAGAATTGATGTCTTGTTACCATACCTTGTGTAAATGCCGGCATACCGCCCCATGGAGTGATAATTCCACCATCTGTTGTACCATTACTCTCACCCGTTTTAGAGTAAGCTACGTAAGCACTTAACGCACCAGAACTTGCACCTAATTTTACGCCCCAGTAATCACTATCAACTTTACCTGCTAATGCACCCCCTGCATCACTTTGTCCAATATACTGTGCTGAAGCGCCCATCTTTACATTTTCATTTAAGCGACACTTCCATCCATAATCGCCCTGAAGATAGATTGCATTGAGGATATTATGTGCATAATAATCCCATGCCTGCAAAGTCACTCCATCAATCCCTTTATAAATCACGGTTGCTGTAGTTACACCATCTGTACTATTATCAACGGTGGCATTCTTATCACCATATTTAAAATCTTCATAGCCTAATGCTACAGTACCCATATTTACAAAATGACCACTCTGCGCATATGTTGTACCTGCACCGTAACCACTTACAAAACCTAGTCCCCAGCTATTGTCATAAATATTACTAAACGTACCAGTAGTTTCTCTTGTCACATGTGCTAAGATCAGTGTCATATCTTCAATGTCAGTATTACTTAACACTGCTGCTTCAAAAAGGTTTGGAAGCATTCTTGCATCATCCGTACCTATAAGTGGTGTATCGAGTCTTTGACGACCTGCTTTAATGTTTATATTGTCAAATGTATAATTAAGGCATGCTTTTCCCATAAATACATAATTTTCTCCATCACGACCAGTAAGTGTAGGATCATAACTATTAGTATCACCGGTGTCACTATCTGCATTGTGAATATTAAATCCATAAGTACCATAAGCTGCAACTACTGCTGTGAATCCATTAAAATCTGGTAACTTATACCCTATATAACCACCTGTTGCAACTGAATTACGGTTATTATTTGCTAGGCCGGCATATGTTCTGTCAACATAGAAAGTTCTAAATTGCCCAAATACATCACCGTAATCTACTTTTTCTGCTTCTATAGATACGACCGATTCAACTGCCGCAATATCCCCTCCTGCAATAAGCAGTGTTGATGCTACGACTGATAATGCTAAATATTTTCTCATTTTCCCCCCATGCATACTTATTGGATTGCCCTTTAAAATGTCAAAAAAGGCAATCCAATAAATATAGGCTCCCCCCCATGATCAATAAGGGAGGAGATGTAATATTGTCCTGACTATATTAGCTTTTTGCTTACTCGCCTTGTCCAAGTGAGTAGGCACGATCACCGTTTTCAAATGCATAAAGGTTTTCAGTTTTAATCACTGTGATACCTGCTGCATCAATTTTGTTCATCATGTTAGTGATGTCACCATTTGTGATAATGTCACCTTGGTTTTTCGCGTAGAAACGACATCTCCAGTGGTCAGTTAAGAATGTTTCAGGGTGACCGTTTGGATAGACTTTTTGACCACGGTTAGAGATCATTTTAAGTGCTATGTTAGTACCTTCAGTCAGCTCAACTAGCTTATCACCGATTGTATTTGAATCACAATCATCGCGAGTAAAGATATCACAACCGATAAGATTCATTACTTGTGCTCTTACGTTCGAAAGAACCGGTTTTTTAATTTTAACTGCTTCGCTATATCTTACAGGCGTTAAAGTAGATGGCTCTTGCCCAAGTCTAGCAATAACAGCGTCAGCGAACTCTGCAGTACCGACTTCAGTATAAGGTCTGCCTTGAGCTTTTAGTTTACGAGCAAGATCATACGTTACGATACCGTCTTCGATTGTTTTCAACCATGCATTGTGCACTTTTTCAGCTACTTTTGGCTGACCCACTTGAACCATCATCATAACACCAGAAAGGAGAAGTCCAGATGGGTTCGCTTTGTTTTGCCCAGCATGACGTGGAGCAGAACCATGAATCGCTTCGTACATTGCATAGTCTGTACCAACATTAGCACCCGGTGCAATACCGACTGAACCAGTCATGAGCCCAAGAATATCAGTAGCAACGTCACCATAAAGGTTTGGCATAAGAACCATATCGAACTCTTCAGGAGCGTCAACGAGTTTCGCCATACCGATATCGATGATCCACTCATCTGCTTGAATCTCAGGGTAGTTTTTAGCCGTTTCATAGAACACTTTGACAAAAAGACCATCGGTGATTTTCATGATGTTGTCTTTGATCATACACGTGATTCTTTTTCTGCCGTTAGCTTTAGCGTATTCGAAGGCATATTGACAAATTTTCTCACACCCAGGGCGTGTAATGATTTTCAAACACTGAGTTACTTCAGGAGTTTGTTGGTGCTCGATTCCTGCGTACAAATCTTCTTCATTTTCACGAATCGTAACAACGTTCATTCCTGGATATCTTGATGGAATGAACGGATCATAAGCGATCGCAGGACGAACATTAGCATATAGTCCAAGTGTTTTACGCATTGTTACGTTAAGAGACTTATAACCACCACCTTGTGGAGTAGTAATTGGAGCTTTGTAAACAATTTTGTTTTTCTTAATTGAATCCCAAGCTTCTTGAGCAATACCCGAACTGTTCCCTGCAAGATAAACTTGTTCACCGACTTCGATGTGTTCCCACTCGACATCCGCACCTGCCGCATCCAAAACGCGAATACTTGCATCCATAATCTCAGGACCGATACCGTCACCGCGTGCTACTGTAATTGTTGTCTTTGCCATTTTTTTTCCTTAGCTGTTCCATTCATAAACGATCTTAGAAGCTACATCTTGTGCATCTTCCACCTCAATCTAAATATATAGATTATCCTGAACCAATTTTTCTACCCAGAAAAACTTCAAGCATTATAATTATTTTGTAGGAGTCATTTCTTCACCATAGTTGATTCTTTTATAATCATTTTTTGTTTTATTAGTTATCCATTTTTAATATTATTTTTATTTAAACTTTGTATTATTATGTCATGAAACAGGAAACTTTAGATAAAAAAATCAAGATATCAAATGATTTGATGTTCTACTTTTACAGGCATATCGATACAGACATCAACCTTGACGAGCTGGCAGATCATTTCAAGATCAACAAATTTTATATGCATCAGATCTTTAAAGAGGTGTTTGGACGCAACATCTATGAAAGCATCAAATCGATACGTCTTCAAAAAGCCTCCAATCTTTTATTGACCAATCAATACTCCACGATTTCTAAAATAGCTAACGAATGCGGCTACAGTTCTCAAACTTCTTTCATTCGTGCCTTTAAAGAGCGTTTTTCGATGACACCTAACAGTTGGAGAAAAGGAGGCTATAAATTATACTCCCATAACATTCTTCTACAATCACCCATGGCACAGGCTTCTACAGCCAGTTTTGAGCAAATCCAGCCCGAAATCATTAAGATGCCGCAACAGACTGCCTATTATATCCGTCACAGAGGCTATGGGTATGACAAATCCAAACAGACATGGCAAAAAATTCAAACATGGATCTATCAAAATGAGTTAAAAGACTATACGCAGATGTCACTTTTTCACGACAACCCAACCATTACACCATTGGATGAATGTCATTATGTTGCATGTGTTGTGCCCCATGCACAAAAAGAGATAAAAGATCAGCGTTTGCCACGATTTAATATCTCTGGGGGTGTTTATGCCAAGTTCGATTTTGAAGGAAAACGGGGAGACCTCTTGAAGTTGATCCACTGGGTCTATCATGAGTGGTTACCCAAAAGCGAGTATCGCACCACAACAAAACCGCCTTATGCGATCTATCACAAAAACCACTACCTCAACAAAGAACAGGAATTTGAGATCAGTTTTTATCTATCGATCAGATTTTAGGCTTTAGCAATCATCCGTAAACCCTCTTCTTTTAAGACGGGGATATAAGGAGTATGGTAAAAAATATGTCAATTTGGCATATTTTTTACCACAAAAAGTAAGAGTTGCTATAATACACCATGTTTGCGTTATATGACTAAAGCGAAAACCAAACTA
>JAABRH010000086.1 GCA_011391015.1 Sulfurovum sp. | reverse complement strand
TAAGCGGCAACAATGCCTGCTGCCATAATGGCAAATGAACTATAAAAATAACGCATACGCACCCTTTAAAAATAGATGCGAAATTATAGCGGTATTTGCTGTAGGGAAGTCTAGCTTTTTTTGAGAATGCGTGGCAGGGTAATCCCTGTTTGGCTTTGGTATTTGCCTTGTCTGTCACTGTAGGTTATCTCACATGGTTCATCCCCTTGCAGGAAAAGCACTTGCGCGATGCCTTCATTGGCATAAATCTTTGCAGGTAAAGGCGTTGTGTTGGAGATTTCTATAGTGATATGCCCTTCAAATCCAGGCTCAAATGGAGTCACGTTAACGATGATGCCACAGCGCGCATAGGTACTTTTGCCTAAACAGATAGCAAGTGTGTCTTTGGGCATTTTGAAGTACTCCACCGTGCGTGCAAGGGCAAAAGAGTTTGGAGGTACGATGCACACATCACCTTTAAAATCAACCACATTATTTTCATTGAAATCTTTGGGGTCTACGATGGAGGCATTGATGTTGGTAAAGATTTTAAACTCATCGGTGACACGTATGTCGTACCCGTAAGAGCTGAGTCCGTAACTGACAACACCTTCACCTATAAGCCCTTCACAAAAAGGGGTTATCATTGCTTCGTTTAATGATTTTTCGCGTATCCATGTGTCGGATTTTAATCCCATGTTTTTCCTTTGTGTGCAGTATTATCTGATGATTTGGATGTCAGCATTAGTTTTGCGTTTTTCAAAATAGTCTTTCACCGCTTTTGCCTGCTGTTCTTGTCTCCATCGTGCACCGACTGCACCTTTGGCTGCTTCAAACGACATAGCAGACTGACCTTCCTTGGAGAGTACTTGGTAGCTGATGAAGCGGTCTCCGGCATTGAGCGGTCGGGTAAAAGAGCCGTCCTGCGTTTGCAAGATGCTGCCAAGCAGAGCAGGGTTGAGGTCTTTAGTGGCTTTGGTTACCTGGGTACTTTTGATGCCTTTTGGATCTTTGGACTGCAAAAACTTTTTCATCGCTGCTTCGCTGGGTGCACTATACTCGGTCAACTGTACAGAAGCAGGGATGATGAACTCCACTTTGTGCTGCGTATAATACATTTTGAGTTCATCATCGCTGGGTGAGGGGATAGAACGTGCGATATGTTCTTGAAAAAATTTCTCTTTTTTCATGGCTTCTTTGACGCTTGAGCGGTATTTGCTCCATGATGTCCCTTGTTCTTGCAGGATTTCTTTCATTTTAGTAACGGTGAGATTGTTTTGTGTGGCGATGGATTCTATCTTGGCATCAATGTCCGTGTCGGCAATTTCAATATCTTTCATCGCAGATTTTTGCAGCCTGTCCTGAATCAGTAGTTCGGTCGCCTGTTCCTTGGAGACATTCATCTGTTTCTGCACCGCACGCAACTCGGCAACGGTTACAGGTTCATCCTCAACCACTAGTGCAATACCATCCACCATCGCAGCCTGTACAAGCGTAAAAAGCACAGCGAATCCAAGTAGAACAAGTTTTCTCATATTGTTTTCCATTCATTTGTTAAGTTTGAAAATTATAACATAATCGTGTAAATGTAATATGAAAGCTGTTTTGATATAATCTTCAGTACAAATCAGGTTAGGATGTGAATAATTATGAACAGTAAAAATTTTGCACTCATCGGTGCAGCAGGTTACATAGCTCCCCGTCATATGAAAGCCATAAAAGAAACAGGCAATAATTTAGTGGCAGCACTCGATCCGTATGATGGTATAGGTATTATGGATAGTAATTTTCCTGAGGCAGATTTTTTTACTGAATTTGAGCGTTTCGATCGGTTTGTCGATAAATGGCGTAGAGATACTGGTAGAAAAATAGATTACGTTTCTATCTGTTCGCCCAACTATCTTCATGATTCACATATACGCTTCGCACTTAAAAGCGGTGCCGATGCGATTTGTGAGAAACCGCTTGTACTTAATCCGTGGAATATAGATCAGTTAAAAATAATAGAACAGGAAACGGGACAGAAGGTTTATAATATCTTGCAACTCAGACTCCATGCGTCCATCATTGCACTCAAAGAGAAAGTAGAAAAAGAGTTGGCGGCTAATCCTCACAAAGTGTATGATATTGATCTGACTTATCTTACTTCTAGGGGTAAATGGTATTTCATCTCTTGGAAAGGTGATCAGGCAAAATCCGGTGGTATAGCCTCCAACATCGGGGTACATTTTTATGACATGTTGTGTTGGATATTTGGGGAAGTTGAAGAGAATGTGGTGCACCTCAAAACCCCCGATACCAATGCGGGTTCATTTAAACTCAAACATGCCAATGTGCGATGGTTTTTATCGGTCAATTACGACTATATTCCCCAAGAGGTAAAAGATACAGGACAACGCACCTACAGAAGTATCACCGTAGATGGTGAAGAGATCGAATTTTCAGATGGATTTACGGATTTGCATACCAGAAGTTACGAAGAGATACTAAAGGGCAATGGCTTTGGGTTGGATGAAGCGTATGGCTCTATCCGCACTGTATCGACCATACGCAACTTAGAGCCTGTTGGTCTTAAGGGCGAGTATCATCCTTTTTGTAAAAAGGTACTTGGCTGATGGCTCATTTCTTTGTGCATGAAAGCAGTTATGTAGATGATCATGTAACTATAGGGGATAATACCCGTATCTGGCATTTTTCACATATACTCTCCTATACAACCATAGGGATGGATTGTTCGTTTGGTCAAAATTGTGTTGTGGGCCCGAAGGTAAACATCGGTAATGGGGTCAAAGTACAGAATAATGTCTCTATCTATGAAGGGGTAGAAGTAGAAGATGATGTGTTTTTGGGACCTTCTATGGTTTTTACCAATGTCATCAACCCCAGAGCTTTTATCCAAAGAAAAGAAGAGTTCAAAAAGACATTGCTTAAAAAGGGGTGTTCAGTGGGTGCCAATGCAACCATTGTCTGTGGCGTCACCATCGGTGAGTATGCTCTCATAGGCTCAGGTGCAGTAGTCAACAAAGATGTGAAGCCTTTTTCTCTTATGGTAGGTGTACCCGCCAAACAGATTGGATGGGTAGGCATTTCTGGTAATACATTGGAATTTGATAATAATACGGCAGAAGATGAGTTTGCAATCTATGAAAATCTAAATGACAGCCTTAAAGTGAGTATAAAATGACAATAGATTTTGCAAACTTACAGTATCAGTATCAGCTCCATAAAACAGAGATAGACCAAGCCATACAGGCCGTTCTTGATAAATCAAATTATATCATGGGTGAAGAAGTGGGTCAACTTGAAGCTTCTTTGCAAGGGTTTACAGGAGCACAATATGCCATCACCTGCGCCTCAGGTACCGATGCACTTTTGTTGGCGATGATGGCACTTGATATAGAGCCCGGTGATGAGATTATTACAACACCTTTTACTTTTATCGCTACATCAGAGACGATTGCTTTTTTGAAAGCTACCCCTGTGTTTGTTGATATAGATGAAAAAACGTACAATATAGATCCTGCGAAAATAGAAGAAAAAATCACTGCCAAGACCAAAGCGATCCTTCCAGTGAGTCTCTACGGGCAACCTGCCGATATGGATGTCATTCAAGTCATAGCAGATAGACATGGATTAAAAGTCATCATCGATGGGGCGCAGAGTTTTGGCAGTACCTACAAGGGCAAAACAGATAGTAATTTGGGAGATATCTCTACGACAAGCTTTTTCCCGGCTAAACCACTTGGCTGCTTTGGTGATGGGGGTGCAGTATTTACCAATGATTCCGTGCTGGCAGAAAAGATGAAGTCCCTTAGGGTACACGGGCAGTCAAAACGCTACCATCATCAGTACATCGGTATGGGCGGAAGAATGGATACTATTCAGGCAGCTGTGCTGAATGTAAAACTAAGGCATTATGAGAAAGATCTTGTTCTTCGGCAGGATGTAGCACAAAAATATACTAAAGCGGTAGCACCAAAAGAGATTGTGTTGCCTTTTGTCGAAAAAGACAGAACCTCAGCTTGGGCACAATACTCCGTTCG
>JAABRH010000085.1 GCA_011391015.1 Sulfurovum sp. | reverse complement strand
TGCTGTAAGAGTTTTTGTTTTTGAGAAGTATTTGGATAAATACGAATCTTTAAAACTCTTAGCAATTAAGTTCCTTCTGGATTTGGTATTTTAATTTTATATGAATTTTAACTGTGATGATAAAAATACGACAAAATGTCATATTTTTGTTCCTTGTATCCCCGCCCTTAATAGCGAGGGTTTACGGAACGTGGGCTAAAAAATGGATGCTCTAGGATCCTCACACCCTCAGTCTCCTATAACTAAATGCCTCTAAAAAATCGGCTCTTTCTATCTTTTTATGAGCATTGAGATCATATTTTTGTCTCCTCCCAAGAGGAGACAACGCATGATTATTGAATCTCATACACAACGGTTGAACCGCTCACTTCATACGAGACAATCAATAAATTCTTTCCATTTGGTGAAGAAGCTGCAGGTACAAATACCATCCCTTCAGGGCTGATATCATTTTGCTCATGTGTGACAACATAATTTAAAAACTCCGCATCAAACGGATTACTGATATCATAAATCACTATCGCACCTTGTCTCTCTAGCCCAACGAATGCATAGGTTTTACCCTCTATCTCGCCCACGGTAAGCGCTTCAGGCTCTGCACCTTTGTTGCCGCTTCTACCATCCATCTCTCCATCATCTTGGTTAAAAAGTGTCGGTTCATAAGTAGCAACTGCTTTTGAAATGCTATCACCGCTATCCCATACCAGTTTACCGTTCGCATCCCAGATAGAAAAGCTTCTACCACCAAAGGCATAGAGTTTTTCATATTCTGCATCGGCATCTTCGTTGCCCATATCAATCATCACTTTAAGATCATTGTCATCCACATAATACGCTGCGATACTTGCATCAAGGCTCAATTTGGAGATTTTTTTATCATCTGTTAAAACATCCCCTGTTTCTGGACCTTCTGCTACATCGTCTGTAGGATACTCTCTACCATCCCCTTCATTGGCTGTGACAAGATACGTTGCTCCTCCAAAGTTGTAACTTGCGATAGAGTCAGGCATATACAATGACCTTAACCCTTTATAGTTTCTAAGCCCGATAGCCCCTTCTTCTTCTATGTCAATTTTGTTTTGGCTCTCGTAGTCTTTTGCGCCCAATGAACGTACAGAAACCAACGCATTTGTGCTTAAATCTACTTTTGCGATAGCGTTATTTTCTTGAAGCGTCACATAGGCAAAGTCACCTTTTACCGTGATGTATTCAGGTTCGATGTCAAATGCTTCGTCATTACTCGGCGTACCGCCAAGTCTTACAGGTGTTGTATCTGGTGCATTGTTGAGTGTTGCGCTTGAAAAGTTGATATCTGTATAACTTCCGCCCGCAACCGTAATCACGCCTATAGAACCGGCAACATCGACATAATCACCCTTTGTTCCTACGGTTGTTACTTTTATGGCAGCGGTTGTATTGTAATCACCCGTTTTTGCCCCTATAGGCTCACCTTCGTTGGCAACAACGATTTTAGTACCGTCTTCGCTAAAGGTTACCATGTCAGGAAGATACCCTACTTCAACATTGAGCTGTTCTGCGTAGTCACTGGTGTTAAGCACAACCACACGTCCCTTTGTTGTGACTTTATCTGCTTGCCCTACTGCTATCGCGAGTTTACCGTTTTTAACCGAAACACTTTGTACGCTCGCACCATAAGAAGAAAGGTCGACAGAAGTAAGCGGACTTAGTGCTTGAGGATTATTAGCATCAACAACATCTACCTTATTTGTTGCACCATTGGTGATAAAGATTTTTTTGGTTATTGCATCATACGCAGAGATCTCACTACCACCTTCGATGTTTGTCTCATAACTTCCGATTTTAAGTAGTGACAAACTTGTTGGCGCAGTTAAATCTTGGCCGTCAGCACCAGTTGCACCAGTTGCACCAGTTGCTCCAGTTGCTCCAGTTGCTCCAGTTGCTCCATCTATGCCATTTGTACCATTTACTCCATCAATACCGTTTGTGCCATCTGAACATCCTGACAGAGCAAATACCAATACTGCACTTGCAGCTACACTTATCCATTGTTTCATCTACTATCCTTTAATTTTTGGTTATTGAGTGTAGGAAAAATGTATAACATAATCATTTCAAAATGATTATAAAAGTGTTATAAGTTTTAAAAGATATAGGGTTGATTTAATTTAGGGGAGAGATACGTATGTTTAAAGTGTGAAAATTATGCCTCTTTGGCTCTTCTTTTCCACTCTTTTTCAAATTTTTTTCTTTTGATGTAAGAGAGTTTTTCGATGAAGACTTTGCCATCGAGATGATCGATCTCATGCTGTATGGCGATGGCAAGAAAGTCATCATCTTCTACTTCATGCTTCACGCCATTCCTATCATAGTACGCTACCTTGACATGTTTGGCACGTTCTACCTCTTCATAGATACCGGGTACAGAAAGACAGCCTTCCTGAAACACTTCGCTGCCATTCTTTTCAAGGATGACGGGGTTAATCATCTCCAAGGTATTGTCTTTTGGCTGATCGTGTTCACCATCCGCACCTTCAAGCGGAACGTTGATGATCAAAGCTCTGACATCAACACCGACCTGAATCGCCGCAAGGCCTACCCCGTTGCGTGCACGCATCGTGTCATACATATCATCCAGCAGGTCATGCAATGCACCGTCAAAAGAGAGTACCTCTTTTGAGATAAGCTTGAGCCTCTTGTCCGGATAAACAACGATTTCTCTCACCATAAAAAACCCTAGTTCAGACTCTTGGTGAGCACTTTGTCTATAAGCCCGTATTTCATCGCTTCGGCTGAAGACATAAAGTTGTCCCGTTCTGTGTCTTTTTCTATCTGCTTGGCTGTTTTGCCTGTTTTTTCCGCCAAGATGACATTGAGTGTGTCTTTAAGTCTTTGTATCTCTTGTGCCTGTATCTGGATGTCCGTAGACTGTCCCTGCGCACCGCCTGATGGCTGGTGAATCATAATGCGCGCATTAGGCAACGCATATCTTTTTCCTTTTGTGCCTGAAGCAAGCAAAAATGCACCCATAGAAGCTGCCTGCCCAATGCAAATCGTCACAATATCGGGTTTGATGTAATTCATCGTGTCAAACATCGAAAGACCTGCAGTGATCACACCGCCTGGAGAGTTGATATAAAAGTAGATATCTTTATCTGGGTCTTGCGCTTCAAGGAAGAGTAACTGTGCCACAATGGAAGAAGCCACTTGGTCATTCACTTCTCCGCTTAGCATAATGATACGGTCTTTTAAAAGACGGGAATAGATATCATACGATCTCTCTCCTCTGCCTGTTTGCTCTACAACATATGGAATATAACTCATCTGAACCCTTTGTTTAATAGTTAGTAAAATAGATTATCATATCAACTTGAATATACACTAAAATAGTTAACGTTTTAAACTGCACTTATGCGCAGTGTAAAACTTATGCATCAAGTCCTAACATTTTGCCAAAAAGTTTATCTTCGATCATACCCATTTTTACCGCAGGTAAAAGGTTGTTGTCCTGATAGTATTTGATTACTTGTTGCGGATCTTGTCCGCTCATCATTGCTTCGTAGTAAATCGCTTGTGACACTTCTTGGTCACTCACGCTTACTTCTTCTTTTTTCGCTAAAGCATCCACGATAAAGGTTGCTTTTACTGAAGCAACGGCATCGGCTCTTACTTCAGCACGGAGTGCTTCGATTTTTTCAGCGTTGTCTTTATATGTAGCGAGTTCTTCTTCACTCATCTCTCTGGCTCTTGCATTGATTTTTGCATCAACTTCCTGCTCAACAATGTTGTTTGGCAAGGCAAAATCAAATTTTTCCACCAAGGCTTCAACGAGTTTTGGCTTGAGGTCTTCATTGTAGATTTTGGAGAGCTCTGCTGATTCTATTTGTGTTTTGACTCTCTCTTTGAGCATTTCAAGCGTTGCGTTCTCTTCACCTTGAAGCAGTTTTTTTGCCAACTCATCATTGAGTTCAGCAGGCACTTGCTCTTGAATCTCATGCAAAGTCACTTTAAACTCTGCTGCTTTGCCTGCAAGATCTTTTGAAGGGTATT
>JAABRH010000084.1 GCA_011391015.1 Sulfurovum sp. | reverse complement strand
AACATTTCGGCATCTCTTGCCATGTTGTGCGTATAGGCGATCTGCTCTAATTCGCTGAGTCGTTCAAAACTTTTTTTATGCTCGTTTTTAAACTCTTTTTTTTCTATTTTTATCTCTTTGAGCTTCTCGTCAGCTGCTTCATTATAGACAAGGATGGATTTTTTGATATAGCCAAAAAGAAGATATGAGACAAGACCGCCAAGTATCGGAGAAATGACCCATGAAAATGCGATAGTGCCTATTTGATTCCACTGAACCAGCGCAAGTGCACTCTCTGTACCGTTAAGCATGAAACCAAGCGTGATGGAACTTCCGACGATGCCGCCGATGATGGAGTGTGTGGTTGAAACAGGATAGCCTTTTTTGGTCGCAAAAAGCAGCCAAAATGCCGCAGCCAGAAGTGCTGCCATCATGATATAGATAAACTGCATCGGCTCAACTTGGATGGAGGAGAGATCAACAATCCCGTCTCGAATGGTTTTGGTAACCTCACCTCCTGCAATCATCGCCCCACTTACCTCAAAAACCGCAGCAACTGCCAAGGCTTGTGTAATGGAAAGCGTACCGGCTCCGACACTGGTACCAAAAGAGTTGGCTACATCATTTCCTCCGATGTTAAATGCCATAAAAAGCCCAAATAGAGTCGCCAAAATAAAGATAAAAATATGATTATGATTGGTATACCCCAGCCCCCAATAGATGAAGACTGCCGTCATTACGACCAATATGATTCCAAAAAAAAGACTCGCTTTTGATATGCTCTTTATCACACATGCTCCTCATAGTGTAGTTTCACACGATACTACTATTATATGATATTATGACTACAATATGGTTACACTACTTTACCTTTAACCCCTCATCATTTAATAATGCAGAGTACAAACACATCACATTCTGATTTTGGTATACTGTTTGATACCAAAATCGGAGTCACCCATGCGTACTGCACTCAAACTCTTCACCCTGCTTGCTTTTACTCTTTTTATAAGCGATGCCAATGAACGTTTTGTCGATGAAGACACACTCAATCTGGCACACATCTCGTTGCAAGAGCAGTACTGCAAAAGCATCAAACCAAACCAAAAACTCTGTAAAAGCAAAAAACTCTCTTACATCGACTATGATGATACAGAGCTTCCAACATTTCTAAAAGGCATCAAACAGCACATAGAACCTGTTGTCTTGGCTTACAAAGCGGATGATCTGAAAAAAAGCACACTCAGTGACCTAAAAGAGTTTAGTGGAGATATATCCGGTGAATGGGAAGATGAAAATAGCATGGAACTTTTTGCTAAAACACCTTCTACCTATACACTCTCCACTGCCTCCAGCGGTTACAGCGGGGGTGCACATGGCTACCACGGTATGCATTTTAACAACTATGATATCCAAACAGGAACCAAACTGACTTTGGATGATCTCTTTGTTGCCGACTACAACCAAACCTTGCACGCTATCGCGCAGGAGCATTATAAAACTTCGATGGGACTGAAAACGCAACAACCGCTCACGGATGATAACTGGTTTGAAGATAGGTTTATCCTTGCGGGAGAATTTGCTATCACAGCCAATGGACTTTACTTTTTTTACAACTCTTACGAGATCAAACCCTATGCTGCAGGCAATACAGAATTTATGCTTCCCTACAGCAAACTAAAAAACATCATCAATCCCAAAGGGGCTTTACACTTTGCACTCGAAGACAACAAAGCATTTCACACCTTTTTCAAACAAGATGAAGCACTCTCTCTAGACATCAGCGCAGAGCCACAGCAAAATGGTTCTGTGTTGATAACTGCAAGCATGCAAAACCTCTCGTATGAAAACAAGGGATGGCTGAGCCTCTCTTTCCCACAACTCACTGCAAAAGAAGCTATTACATCGGTGCAGACACAAGGCTTTAAGGGCGTTCAACTCTACCCCAAAGCAAGTAACATCTATCATAACGAACACAAAAAAGCCATCAAAAGCACGTATCTTTTGGTAGAGGGAGAAGATACGCAGTGGAATCACAATGACACACACAGCATCACCCTCACTCTAGTGCCGTCATCTACAGAAAAAGAACTTATCTTAGACATCAGAGGCAACTTCAAATCCAAAGAAAAATCGATCATGCTGCCCAGTGAATATGAAGGAGTTAAAGGTCAACAGGGCTTTACAAATTATAGAGTGTTTATCGCGTTGTAGAGTTTTTATCTTTTTTTTAAGCTTAGGGATGTACATTACTGCCATAAGGCGGAACAATGAAAACAACACAACACAACACGCAAGCGATATACACACTTGATGATCTGGCAGCTTTGGCAGACTACACACTCACACAGATGCTTCATGCTGACCCAGAAGCAACACATAATGGCATCGATCACGCCCCGCGTGAAGTCTTAAGCGGACACTATGTTCCTGTAAATCCTACACCCATCAAAGACCCGCACTACCTTGCTCACAGTAAAGCGTTCTTCAAAGAGCTGGGTTTTGCCAATAGTTTGGCACACGATGAAGCGTTCATGCGTATGTTTTCAGGAGATCTGTCACAGATACCTGCTCCGCTTAAAAAAATCGGTTGGGCAACAGGCTATGCGCTCTCCATATACGGCACCGAATACTACCAGCAATGCCCTTTTGGTACAGGCAACGGCTACGGTGACGGTCGCGCGGTTTCTGTCTTTGAGGGTGTAATCAACGATCATCGCTGGGAAATGCAGCTCAAAGGCGGCGGCAAAACGCCTTACTGCCGTGGCGCGGACGGGCGTGCTGTCTTGCGTTCGAGCATCAGAGAGTTTTTGGCACAGGAGCATATGCACGAACTTGGCATCCCCACATCACGTTCTTTAACTCTCTATGCTTCTACGACTGAGAAAGTAAAGAGACCTTGGTTTAATCAAGGCTCTTACTCCCGCGATCCTGAGGTCATGATCAATGAAACTGTCGCCATCACAACACGGGTAGCCCCCTCCTTTCTCCGCGTGGGACAGATAGAACTTTTTGGTCGCCGTGCCCGTAAACAGGAACACCCAAAAGCCTTGGAAGAGCTTGAGATGATCGTCCTGCACTTGATAGACCGTGAGTATAACGATGTAATTGATGAGAAGTTTGGTCTTGAAGAAAAAGTGCTCTTGCTTGCCAATAAATTTCGCTCCAGACTAACCTCACTGGTAGCAAACTGGATACGTGTAGGCTACTGTCAAGGCAACTTCAACAGCGACAACTGTGCCGCAGGAGGCTTTACGCTAGACTATGGACCCTTTGGCTTCATCGATATGTTTGACCCCAGATACCAGCCGTGGACAGGCGGTGGAGTTCACTTCTCTTTTTTCAACCAGCCACAGGCTGCACAGCGTAACTTTACCGTGTTTTGCAACGCACTTAAACCGCTCTTAGCAAGCGATGCAGTTGCCTCAAATGCGTTAGATGCTATCGTGCAGGGCTTTCCAAAAATCATGCAAGAAAAACTCGAACAGATGTGGGCTTCAAAACTTGGTCTATCTGCCTTTGATGATGCACTGTTCAAAGAACTTATCGTACTGATGATAGAAACATCGGTTGACTATACGCTGTTTTTTCGCGAACTCTCACAGCTGCCTGAAGAGATCAGCCCACTCGTAAAAAGCTTTTATACGGATGATCTTGATGATGAAAAACTGCTTGCAAGATGGCAAGAGTGGCTGGAGAAATGGAAATCAAAGCTTCATGCTACGACACCTGAGTCTCGCCAAGCACTCTCAGAAGAAATGAAACGTGTGAATCCCAAATATACCCTCAGAGAGTGGTTTTTGGTACCCGCCTATCAACACGCCGCCAAAGGAGAGTATTCGCTTATCGGTGAATTGCAAGAAGTGATGACACATCCCTACGATGAACAGTCCAAAGAGACAGAGGAAAAATACTACAGGGAAAAACCCTCACACTTCTTTGACATCGCAGGTATATCGCATGTGAGCTGTTCGTCGTGATAGGGACAGTGAACTACCCCGACATAAATGACGGAGCTTCCTAGAAACTCCCAAGTATTCTTAGGATATTAAAAGGCTTTAACGGTAGTCCCTACCGCATTTTGTAC
>JAABRH010000083.1 GCA_011391015.1 Sulfurovum sp. | reverse complement strand
ATATAACGAAGCATTAGGAGTAGTGATGAATAAACTGACCCGCATTATCTTCGGTATGCTTAAAAACAAGGAGGCTTTTAATGCACAAAAGCCAAAAGCTCAAAAAACAAACCAACCGGATATCGATCAGCAGATTATAAAATTAGAGCAAAATGAATCCGGGCTAAAAGTTGAACTGGAAACAATGCAGCAAGCACCAACATCAAAAAGGAAAATTTCAAAAATTAAAAAAGCGATAGAGAAGTCTCAAAACTCAATTGAAGAGTTGCGCACGAGATCAGATCTACCGCCAATTGCAAACATATAAACATGTTTGCAACTTTTTATAAAAAATCATCAAAAAAATTAGAAAATGAACGGTATAACTAAAGGGACGCCCCACCCAATATTTCCCATAAGAGGGCTGGACTCCCCTTTAGGGGTCGGGGGTATGTGGAAGTAAATGGCAAAAACTAATTTCATTTCTTGGTTAGCGTAATTATCACTTTAAAAAATAGTGCAATTAGTTATACACACCTTCAATAATAAACTCCTGGCTACCTATTGTAAAAACCCTATAATTATTCATGCAAGCCTGTCCGCCTTTATCCAGGTATATACAGACTGCCTTATTAAAAAAACATTTTTCCGTAAATTATTTTTTATATCATCAGGAAAATTTACATTTGTCAAAGTTATCAGGATGTGAGGAAGACAAAGAGAAGTTTCTGAACATTGGGATAAGTGAAAATGATGAAGTGAGTGGACTGCGCACCGTTGAGAAATAAGTTGGGTTTTATCTTTGTACCATACAGGTATTAGACTTGTCATGGATGAATGGGATAAAAAAAGGAAAAGTTTGTATGTCAATGGATGTACAAGTCATAGATGAGGTATGTACAGTTTTTGGGAAAGACATAAAATTCTGAAGTAGGGGAGATGGGAAATATTTTGCGATGAATATGTCCAAAAAGCGGGGAAGGAACTTGAATAGAAGAGGTTAGAAAGGCGTTTACAAATGCTTAAGATACGTTTGTAGGCCGGGTATTAAAAATTAAAAAAGTGAACATTTTATTTAGAAAATTTACAATACGATAAGAGTAATATGGGCAGAAAATCAAGGAGTTATGAGGGTGTTAGGTCAATATGAGTTTTGCTTATTTATATAGTTCGTGGCAACTAACAAAAAATTAAACAATCAAAATATCAAAAAATGGAACCAGTAACAGCACTTATTTCAACTACCGTTGGATACATCGCAAACACAATCGGAAGCAGCAAATCATTTAAAAAATTCACAGAGGATTTTTCATCAGCAACTATAGATTGGATTAGAACAATATTTCTAACCGATGACGAAAAACCAAAAGAAGTTTTAATAGATTTGGAAAAAGCTCCAAGCGATAAATTAAATATCCAAGCAGCTGAAAATGCAATTGCGAAGGCAATTAGAAATGAACCGAACCTTGAAGAGAAGTTAAGAGAATTAGTTAAAGAAATTCGAGAAAAATCAGGCGACACAACAAAGAAAACCAATAATCAAACAATCATTGGTGACGAAAACATTGGGATTCAAGATGTATCAGGTAGTACCATTAATATTAACGCAAAAGATAAATTGTATATTCTCCCATCATTGACCCCCTAGTTGGCGCGAAGCTGACCCCCTAGTTGAAGTGGGATACAAAGCTAAATTTTTATTCTCAGACTTTTGCCTTTCAGATCAAAATTGAAGCATTTTGCAAGTATTCTGTCCAGTATGGCGTCAGCAATAGTTGGTTCGTTTATAAATGAGTGCCAATGTTCTATAGGGAGTTGCGAGACGATGATGGTAGATTTATAATCATACCTGTCTTCGAGCATTTGTAGTAAAGCAAGTTTTGCATTTTGGTCGAGCTGCTGTAATCCGAAGTCATCTAAAATGATGAGATCTGCTTTTTTTAATTGGTTAAGCCATTTAATGTAAGTGCCTTGTAGCTTGGCTAACGATAGTTGTTCGGTAAATCGATTCATATTGAAGTACAGGGTGCGATAAGCGTGTAAACAAGCTTGATTGCCGAGTGCACAAGCCAGGAAAGATTTGCCGCTGCCGGTAGCTCCCGTGATGATGACATTCTGGGCTCTTTCGATAAAAGAACAGTCGGACATCAAAGCGATACTTTCCTTTTTAATATTCCTTTCTGAGTTATATATTATGTCTTGTAAGCTGGCTTTGTACCGGAGTTTACTTAGTCTGAGCAGCATCTGGGACTTGGTAAAGTTTCTGTGTTGCCACTCTGCATCGATGACTGTACCGATGCATTCATGCGTGTCTGGGTGTGCATCTGCAGGAAGCTTCAATATGCTTTCGTAGGCTGATGCCATGCCTGTAAGATGAAGTTTTTGCATCTGCTGCAATGTTGCTTGTGTATTCATTTTTGATAAATATTTGGTGATAAAAAATATGATTTAATTTTCATTAATTGATAAATTGCAGGGTTGTTTGGGAATAATAGACTGGTCCGCGAAGGTTGTCGTGTGCCGGTAATTTCGGGTTTTCTTTTTCTTGTTCATCGATTGGGATTTCTATTTTATCCATATTATTTTGAAGGATGTTTTGTAAGATGCCGTATGTCGCCCGATGACCTGCAGCCGCTCTCTTAGAAGCATTTTCGAGCCTTTCTTTGCCATATTTATCGCCTAACCTAAGGATACCCAAACATGCATTGTAAGTCTGCTCTACGATGTGTTTTGAGTCCAGGATCGTTTGTACCGCCCACAAAGTGTGAGGCCCGATCTCTGATGCTTTTTTCTTAAAATAGGCGGCATCCCATCCTTTTTGTTCCTGATATCTGATGTGTTTTTCCGGCATATGTGCTGCCAAGGTAGAATAGGCATATTCTCTGTAGTCTCTTTTGTGTATAGCAATACGTTCTGTACCGCAATAGATTTCTACGCTGTGACTGGTATATATAATCTGAGTTGACTTGCCTATGTATTGGTATGGCACACTATAATAATGGTTATTCTCTCCCACAATGACATGATAGTTTCTTTGCACTTTTGCTATGGTACTCTTATTTACTTCAAACATGGACGATGGTAATGGACGTAAATTTTCTTTCTCGTTTTGTTCAAACCGCTCCCGTCTGCTATATGGCTTACCCTGCATTTTTTTATTATTGAGCTCATCTAGTTGTTTTCTGAAAGCGGCATTGAGTTCGTCTAATGAATGAAATACCTGATCTCTGAAGGGCGCATAAATATGATTGTAAACTATAGTTACATGGCGCTCTACGTTGGCTTTATCCTTGGGTTTACCGACTCTGGTGGCATCCAGTTCCATGGTATAGTATGCCCCCATTTGGTTACAAAACTCTGTGAACTTTGGCTCATATCTATCTGCCTTGGCTACATAGCTTTTTAGATTGTCACTCGTTAAAACCGAAGGCGTCCCTCCTATATACTTCAGGGCTTCGTTGATGGCAATGACAAAATCTGATTGTTTCTGACTCGGTACAGCATATACATGAGTGAAAGATGAAAATGGCAATGTAGTCACAAGTACTTCACATAGATGTACTTCGCCAGTCCTTACGTCTACCCATTGTGCTTTACTTCCGGCAAAGTCTACCATCATACGATATCCGGCTTTATGCTCTATACGGATAGTGGCTTCATTGATGGTACGATATTCCTTTAATTTACGGCAGAACCTGCTGTAACTATATCCGGTCGGATAATCAAGTATATATTGTTTGTATATTGTTTCTCTGGTGACACCATGACGGCCTAATTCGTTTATAATCCAGGGAAGTAACTCTTTAAATTTTTCATTCCTAAAATACTCCGGGCTATCAGACGATGGCTGTTCATAAAAGAGCCGATGAAATGCTTCATCCGACATTTGATCCAACTGAGAAATATCTACGTCTGATGATTTAAAAATAACAAGATACTTTTTAACAGTATTTTTAGATACTCCATATATCCGGGAGGTTTTCTTTATGGACTCTCCGGTCAATACATCTTTTAAAATAGATTTTACCTGATTCATTCTTGTGGGTTTAAATGCCATATCCAATTTTATTAGCTTATAAATTGGGTACAACGTAATTTAAAATATCCACTTCAAATCCGGCATTGACCTTTAATTCTTTTTACAAATCAGGGGGTCAGCTTGGCGCCATTAAGGGGGTCAGCTTGAGCGCCATTTGAGGGGTCAGCTTGGTAGGAATAAACAAAAAAGACAGCTTG
>JAABRH010000082.1 GCA_011391015.1 Sulfurovum sp. | reverse complement strand
GTTTTAGTTGATTGGGCCACCACTCTTGGTTGGATGTGCCACTACTTGAAGTGTGTTGTGTAGGTGTATTTGTGTCAAACATGCTATCCTCTTTTTTATACAAATATTTATTAGATAAATCAATACCCTGTCATCTCACCTTCAAGATAGAGGATGGACGCTTTGAGGGCTTCGATGATGCTCGTATCCTTGTCTTTAAGTTTTTCGATACAGAGCAGGCGTAGTTTTTCCAGATAGAGATCGAGAAGGGCTTCTTGGTTCATGGTGTCTCCTTATGTATTTTTCTAGGTATTGATGCTACTCAAGATGAGCAACTGAGCCTTTGGTTTTTAAAAGCCTGCGGTGTTGCCTGTGACCATCTCTCAAGCTCTGGATGTTCTTCAAAAGGGTTTTGTGCGAGGGTAAACAGATCTTCTACCACGGAAAAATCGCCTTGTTCTGCAGCATCTATGGCTTCTTGAAGCATATAGTTCTTGAGAACATATTTTGGGTTTGCACCTAGCATCTGCACTTTTCTTCTTGCCATAGGCAGAGGTTTGATACGTGCATCGTATCTGTCCAGCCATGCGTGCATGGGTTCATGGTAAAGTCCTGTTTTAAGCAGCGCATCTCTATCACCCTCGTAGTGGCTGAGTGTTCTCAAAAAGAGCGTATAGTCCACATGGAGTTGTTCTAGCATATCGAGCATGTCGTCTATGAGTTCAGGATCACCTTCTATCGTGCCTTCAAGCCCCAGTTTTTTACACATATAGTAGTGAAAGTAGCGCATATAGACTCTGTCATACAGGGCTAAAATGGGTTCTGTTTTTTCCAAAGGGGCAAGGGGGCTAAGCGCCATCATGAGGGATTTGAGATTCCATTTGGCGATAGAGGGTTGATTTTCAAAAGCGTAACGCCCCTCTTCATCGCTATGGTTGGAGCTATGATGATGGCTAAAATCATCCAAAAAAGCAAAAGGACCGTAGTCTATACTCAGACCTGCTATGGACATATTGTCGGTGTTCATCACACCGTGGTTGAAGCCCACAGACATCCATTGCGCCATGAGTCTTGCGGTGATGACCATCACTTCATTGAAAAGTAGGGTGTAGCGGTCATGTTTGCCGTTAATGTGTGGAAAACTTTCATCGATGACATAATCCGCCAAGGCTTGAAGCTCCTTGAACATCCCTTTATGGGCATAGTACTCAAAAGTGCCGAAACGAACCCAAGAAGAGCTGACACGACAGATCATCGCCCCTTTTTCTATTTGCTCACGCCTCACTCTATGCTCTGAGCCTATGAGTCCCAAACAAAGTGTTGTAGGGATGCGAAGTCCTTGCATGGCTTCAGAGATGAGGTATTCGCGTATGCTTGAACGCAACACGGCGCGCCCATCACCGCCACGGGAGTATTTGGTCTTGCCTGCACCTTTAAGTTGAAGATGGTACTTGCCTATCGTGCCGATGTTGACAGCCCTGCCGTCACCTAGTCTTGGGACAAAATACCCAAACTGATGCCCTGCATAACACATGGCAAAAGGTTCAGAGTGTGGATGAATGTACTCGGCATTGAGCCACTCAACAAAGGTATCTGTTTGAAGTTCATCCTCATCAATCTCAAGCACTTTGGCAACGTCTTTGTTGGCGTGGATGAGGTAGGGTACTTCAAGAGGAGTGGGTGAGACTCTGTCGTAGCATTTAGCCGATAGCGTTAGATAAGGATTGGTCAGTGTGAGTTCGTTTAGTTTCATGCACTTATAGTAGCTTGTCAAACTTTAATCGTACTTACAGCAAACAGTTTGGGCTTTAGGTTCCCAAGGTTTCCATTCGGGTTTTTCAAATACGCGCGGATACCCTTCGAGTATCTCCATAGGGTGAAAGTTTTCTTTGTACTCAAACGCTTTGCATCCCTCAACCCAGTAGCCCAAATAGACCCAGTCTAAGCCCAGCATCTGCGCAAGTTTTATCTGATACAGCAAGGAGTACGTACCTAAAGAGTACCAAGGATACGCTGGGTCATAATAACAGTACACCGAACTGATACCGTCATCCAAAATGTCAATGAGGTCGATGCAGACCAGTTTACCGTCGATGTAGTAGAGCAGCTCTTTACCAAAATCATGCGCCCCATCCACAAAATTGTCGTAATACTCCTGCATCGTCATATCATGGTGTTTCCAGCCGTCTCTTTGGGCTTTGTAGGCATGGTATGTGTTGTAGAGAGCGACATGTTCTTGTGTGAGGCGAGGCTCTTGTATGACGATTTTGGTCGCTTCATTGCGGTTGATGGCTTTTTTCTGTGACTTTGTGTAGCTATAATCCGTAACATCAATGCGCATACTTTTACACTCACTGCAGCCAAAACAGACAGGATAGACAAAGTTTTTCCCATACCGTCTCCAACCGCGTTGGATGACTGCAGTGGCAAAAGTTTTTGAGGCTACTTCAACCTTTTTGTAGTTCATGCGCGTTCTTCTGCCGGGGATGTAAGAACACTCGTGATCGTTGGAGTAGTCTATTGATTTTGGTATGAGAAGGTCTAAAGTGTCTTTGTTATGCATAATCGCAATTATAGCAAATCTTCCTAATGACCGCCCATCACCTTTTGTATCTCTTCGGGTTTGTCGTGTATGCCAAATCGGTCGATGATAGTTCGGGTCGCTTCATTTTGTCCGATGACTTGGACTTCTTTGCCAAGATTGCGAAGTTTGATGACGGCTTTGTCCAGTGCATACACCGCGGTGATGTCCCAAAAATGAGCCTGACTCACATCGATAATGACATTTTTGACCGTTTCTTTGTAGTCAAATTCATCAGAGAAACGATCGGCAGAGTTAAAAAATATCTGCCCTACAAATTTGTATATACGGGTACTGCTTGTCTCGTCATAAGACTTTTGGCAGTACATAAAGTGGCTGATTTTGTTTGCAAAAAAGAGTGAAGCGAGTAACACGCCGACTAAAACCCCAAGGGCAAGATTGTGGGTGAAAACGACGATGCCGGTGGTGGCTACCATCACAATGTTGGTCGAAAGAGGTAAGGTTTTGAGTCCTTTGACGGATGCCCAGCTAAAAGTGCTAACAGAGACCATGATCATCACCGCAACCAGAGCTGCCATGGGGATTTGTTTGATAAGGTCGGACATAAAAACAACCATAACAAGAAGCAATACCCCCGCAACAAGTGTTGAGAGACGACCGCGTCCACCTGATTTGATGTTGATAACTGATTGACCTATCATCGCACAGCCTGCCATGCCACCCAGACATCCTGAAGCGATGTTGGCGATGCCCTGTCCTTTGGCTTCGCGGTTTTTGTCACTGTCTGTGTCGGTCATATCATCGATGATGGTAGCAGTCATAAATGACTCCAGTAAGCCAACAGCAGCCAAAGCAGCAGCGTAGGGGAAGATGATAGCTAAAGTTTCAAATGTAAGCGGTACTTGTGGCCAGAGGAAGATGGGCAGCGTATCGGGCATCGAACCCATATCACCGACCGTACGCACATCGATGCCTAGGACGACTACCACAATAGTAAGAAGAACAATAGTCACAAGAGGGGAAGGAATCAGTTTTCCAATAGCAGGAACATAAGGAAAAAGATAGATAATCCCAAGTCCCGCAGCCGTAAGGGCATACACGTGCCATGTGACATTGGTGAGTTCAGGAAGCTGTGCCATAAAGATCAATATAGCCAGAGCATTCACAAACCCAATCACAACAGTACGCGAGACAAAACTCATCAAAACACCCAATTTCAGATAGCCCGCAAGTATCTGTAAAAGACCCGTGAGCAGGGTTGCAGCAAGCAGGTACTCAAGTCCATGTTCTTTGACCAGTGTGATCATCAACAGTGCCATAGAACCTGTGGCGGCACTGATCATCCCGGCTCTTCCACCGACAAATGCGATGACCACAGCGATACAAAAAGAAGCATAAAGACCTACTTTGGGATCAACGCCTGCGATGATAGAAAAAGCGATAGCTTCAGGGATGAGAGCGAGTGCTACGACAATGCCAGAGAGTATGTCGCCTCGGATGTTGCCAAACCACTCTTCTTTTTTTGAAAGTATTAACATGAAGGTTTCCTTTTTAACACAAAAAGTAAGAGTTGCTATAATACACCATGTTTGCGTTATACGACTAAAGCGAAAACCAAACTATAGTCTGTGAACATAAAAAGTACAAAATGCGGTAGGGACTACCGTTAAAGCCTTTTAATATCCTAAGAATACTTGGGAGTTTCTAGGAAGCTCTGTCATTTATGTCGGGGTAGTTCAC
>JAABRH010000081.1 GCA_011391015.1 Sulfurovum sp. | reverse complement strand
ACCCTCATGTATGAGTATTTTCCCCAGCGAAACGTTAAAACTGTATTCACTCGGCGTTACACTCACATCAATATGGGTGCCGTCTCTAAGCAGGGTAAATGTGGCAGGAGTATTGAGATTTTGGCTTGCTTGGGTGATAAGAAGTTCTGTTGCAGCTTCACCATTAATCTCCAAGATCTGGTCACCTCTATAGAGTTTGTTGTAAGCAGGGGAATTGATACGTACAAGATAGATGAAAAAATCGCTTGTATAGCCAAAACCAAATCCTGTAGTTTTTTGGTTATTGGTATCTTCGTATTCCTGTTGTGTCATGGTAAAGCTCCATTGGTCAGGAGGGTTGATACGCAGTGCATCAATCATCTCCTGTGGTTGTGAAAAAAGCGTATAATCCACCGTTTGGGCAACCTGATCATACCAGAGATATTCAGTTAAAAACAGCGTATGCAGAAATTCTTTTTCAGCCAGTGTAAACGTTTGAACTGATTCGTCAGAAGAAGAACTGGAGCCACACGCATTGAACAAAAAGGTAAGAGAAAAAATGAAAATAAAAAGAAGTCTGTGCGTCATAAAAGAAGACCTTTCATCACTCTGTATTGGAGATACAATTACATCAAAATTAAACTGTACAGAAGTGTCATTATACCAAAGACCGGAGCTTTTCCTCTAGTCTTTTAGTGCAGATAGCACAGATTTTATACTCTTGTATTGGTTAATTGATTTGAATACCTCAAATAAAGCAGCGGTAAAATGATCAGTGTAAGTATAGTGGAGCTTATGAGTCCATTGATAACCACAATCGCCAAAGGTCTTTGTATCTCCGAACCGGGTCCTGAAGCAAAGAGCAGGGGAACCATGCCCAGTGCTGCGATACTGGCCGTCATAAGTACGGGACGAAAACGCTTGAGTGTGCCTTCCATGACAGCTTCTTTAAGTGTGTAGCCCTGATCGACTAAAAAGTTAAAATAATTTACCAAAACTACACCATTGAGTACCGCAATACCAAGCAGTGCGATGAACCCAACCGAAGCAGGCACAGAGAGATACTCACCACTAAGATACAGACCGATAAATCCTCCTATGAGTGCAAGAGGAACGTTCACCAGTACCAAAATAGCCTGTCTAAATGAGCCAAAAGAGACAAAGAGCAGCACAAAGATCATAAAAAGTGCAACAGGTATGATGAGTGTCAGTCTTGAAGCTGCGCGTTGTTGATTTTCAAACTCCCCGCCATAGGTGAGGTAATAGCCTGCCGGCAGTTTGACCTCTTTTTGTATTTTGGCCTGAGCCTCTTCAACAAAACCCACCAAGTCACGCCCTTTGACATTGCTCTGGACAACGGTTTTACGGTAGCCATTTTCATGCTCTATCTGCACAGGTCCTGCACTAGGAAAAAATCTTACAAGCGTGCCCAGTGGTATAGAGGTACCGTTTTCTAGCGGATAATAGAGTTTTTGTACACTGTCCAGTGAGTGTTGCAAGTCTGATTTACCTTTGATGACAAGGGCGATACGACGCATCTTTTCTTGTATGATACCGGCTTCTACACCAGTGACCATGACTTTAAGAAAATCATTGATCTCTTTCTGACTGACACCATAATATGCCATGGCTTTTTTGTCAAATTCGAGTTCAAAATACTCTACACCTTCATTGACTTTTTTGTACACATCGCTGCTGCCGGAGATGCCTTCAAGTATCGTTTTTATCTGTATCGCTACACTTTCAAGTTCATCATGGTCACTGCCGAAGATGTCGATTGCCAAATCGCCCCGTACTCCCGTAAGCATCTCTGAGACACGCATCTCTATGGGCTGCGTAAAGACAAATTCGATACCGGGAAACGCTTCCAAAGAGTGACGTATCTGCTCTATCATCCATGTTTTAGAAGGTTCTCGCCACTGGCTCATGGGTTTGAGTTTAAAGAAGGTATCGGTGTCGTTGAGACTCATGGGATCAAGACCTATCTCATCGGTTCCTGTTCTGGCGATGATGGAGTCTATCTCAGAGATCTCTGTCATCAGTTTTTGCTGGATTTTATTATTGAGCGCAACACTGGCTTCAAGACTGATAGAAGGAAGAGACTCTATCATTACCAAGGGGTAGCCTTCATCCATCGTAGGCATAAAAGATTTACCAGTTTTATACGCAAAAAAGAGCGACAGGACAAACAACAGTGCCACCGATGCAAAGACCATTTTTGCATGCATAAATGCTTGTTCCAGTAAGGGTTTAAACCCATTTAATAGTTTTTTCATCGCCCACGATTCATGGTCAGGACGAATCTTCAGGATAAAAGAACTCAGAACAGGAATCAGCGTTAAAGACAAAATAAGCGAGCTAAATAAGGCAAAGACAATACTCAGTGCCACAGGCTTAAAGAGCTTTCCCTCCAGCCCTTCAAAGCTTAATAGCGGCATAAATACAATGATAATAATAAGTACACCCGTGATGATAGAAGGTGCCATGTCCACCGCTGCGGTGTAGATAATATGCACCTTTTTTTGGTTTGCATGTTTAGGATTCCCCAGTTCAGCGGTGATGTGTTCGACCATGACTACAGCCGAATCCACCAAGATACCTATGGCTATCGCCAGTCCGCCCAAACTCATCAGGTTTGCGCTGAGTCCAAAATACTCCATTGCGATAAAACTCATCAAAAGTGCAAATGGCAAAATGAGCGCCACACTAACGGCTGAAGCTACATTGCCAAGCAGTACCAATAGTATGATAATAATGAGTATAACCGCTTCCAATAACGCAGACTTAATGGTGTCGGTTGCATGATTGATAAGGCTTGAGCGGTCATAAAAGACATTGAGTGAGGTACCTTTAGGAAGAAGCTGTTCTATCTCTTGCAAGTGCTTTTTCGCTGTAGTGACAAGCTCTAAGGTGTTAATGCCTTTTGCTCCCAATACAATGCCTTGTACCGCTTCGCCTTTACCGTCTTTGGTACTAAAACCTGCGCGTGAAATGTAGCCATAATCCACATGTGCAACATCGGCTATGGTGATCACTGTATCTGCTCTTTTCCCTAATGGGAGTGCTTTGATGTCTTCGAGGTTCTTAAGCCGTCCTACACTGCGTACGAGTATGCCTTCTACACCCTCTGAGACTCGTCCTGCACCGTCGTTGACATTGTTTTCTTCCAGTGTTTTGAAAATGTCTTGGATACTAAAACCGTAGGTTCTGAGTTTTTCGATGTCGGGTGTGACCTGATAGGTCTTGGCTTTGCCGCCTAAGGCATTAACATCCGCAACACCGGAGATGGAACGAAGTTTTGGAGCGATAACCCAGTCTAGCAGGGAACGTTTTTCGGTGATATCCATCGTATCAGATTCGATGGTAAACATCAGGATTTCACTCAAGGGAGTAGAGATGGGTGCCAGACCGCCTTCGATGTTGTTTGGAAGTTCTTCTTTGATGTCCAAGAGTCTTTCACTAACCTGTTGTCTTGCCCAGTAAATGTCCGTACCGTCTTCAAAATCAATAGTGATGTCACACAGACCATATTTGGAAGTCGAACGCATCATCGTTTTATAGGGTATGCCTACCATCTTGGTCTCTATGGGTACGGCTATGCGTGATTCTATCTCAGCAGGGGTCATACCGCTAGATTTGATGATGATCTTTACCTGAGTAGGGGAGATATCGGGAAAAGCATCAATGGGTAGTTGGGTATAGGAGCGAATTCCAAATCCAAGGATGACCAGTGCCAGCAAAGTGACAAAAAGCCTTTGTGAAAGCGCAAAACTGATAAGTTTATTCATCTTCGCTTCCTAGCATATTTTTCAGTACAGCAACGGAACTGACTGCTATGGTGGTATGTAGCTCAGGGGTTGGTTTCAGAAAGTAGGATGTTTCATCTTCAGCGAGTATCTCTACGGGTACAGTGGTATAACCGTTTTTATTTTTAACAAAGACGATGGGAGTATCTTTCTCTTTGATGACCGATTCTTTGATGACTTTGAGACTTGATTGCATAAGAGAAATCTTAATCGTAGCGCGAAGTCCAGAAGGTACGTTCATATCTTGTGGAAGCAAAAATCGGATGCTTCTTGTTTGATTTTGTGGATTGATGACCGAAGAGAGGTGCAAGATAGTTGTATCAAACGCTACATCATTGAGGTCTATTTGTACTCTTTGTCCCACTTTGAGATGCTGACTTCTGTGCGCTTCTATGGAACTTTCAAGCCAGAGATCTCCTTTTTTCTGTATCACAAACAAAGCTTCCGACATCGCCATGCTTTTTCCCGGTGTGACATCTGAGGTTATGATGTTACCCTCTACAGTACTTTTTACCTCTAGGGTTTGGGACAATTTGAATGTTTTAAACAGTGTATCGATCATGGTATCATCCGCACCGTAACTTTTAAGAAGGGCTTTGGATGCCATGACT
>JAABRH010000080.1 GCA_011391015.1 Sulfurovum sp. | reverse complement strand
TGCCTTAAGCGCTGCAAGCTCTTCAAGAAGTGCTTTTTTGATCTGACCATCAACACGAACGACAGCCAAGGCTTGCTTGTTGCTAGCTCGCCCTAGTCTGAAGTCAGAAATGTTCAAACCATTTTCTGCCATGATTCTGCCCACGTCACCGATGACACCTGGAGTATCAGTGTTTCTAAAGAATACCATTGTGCCTTTTGGTTCAACATCCAAGGTATACTCATCTATCTCAATAATACGCTGCTGTGTATCATCAAATACCGTACCTGCAATTGAAATCGTTCCATTTGCAGTGGTTAATTTAATACCCACTTTGTTGGTAAACCCGCTATGGTTAGGTTTAACCTCTTTTGTTATCTCTATCCCACGCTCTTGTGCAACAAATTCTGCATTGACATAGTTAATTTGATCACCCAAAGATTCAGTCAATACACCCACGGTTGCAAAAGTACCCATAGATTCCAAATGTTCAGCCACAGGACCTGTTGCCATCACCTTGATAGACTTGACGGCACTTTTAGTTACCTGTGCACAGAGATGACCTATTTTTTGTATCAGTTCAAGATACGGTCTGACAAAATCAGGCAGCTCATTTTCTTTGATAGGTAGATTGAGCGCATTAGGGTACGATATGCCTTTGGCTGCAGCAACAGCACCTTCAGCAGCTTGTATGGCAATATTTCTTTGTGATTCTTTGGTATTGGCTCCCAAGTGCGGTGTTACGGTTACAGTATCAAGGTCCAACAAAGGATGATCCGTTGCAGGCTCTTTGTTAAATACATCAATACCCGCCATAGCAATTTTTCCAGATTGCAGTCCCTCTAAAAGCGCATCTTCATTATAAAGACCCCCTCTGGCACAATTGATTAAAATAACACCATCTTTCATTTTAGCTATCTCATCTTTACCGATCATTCCTACGGTTTCAGCATTTTTGGGTGTATGAATCGTAATGATATCGCACGCTAAGATATCTTCAAAATTTTTAGTATACCCGATATCAAAATCGGTTGCTTTACTTGCATCAATATACGGGTCATACGCCACGACATCCATCTCAAAGGCTTTGGCACGTTTTCCTACGCGTGAACCGATATTTCCAAAACCGATGATACCTAGCTTTTTATCTTTAAGCTCCGTACCGTACCAGTCTTGTCTTCTCCAAACACGGTCCAGTTTGAGATTGTTGTGTGCATACGGAAATTGTCTCACACAAGAGAGCATATGTGCCATTGTCAGTTCCACTGCAGCAATGGTGTTAGCCGTAGGCACGTTCATAATTACGATACCTTGCTTGCTTGCGCCGGGTATGTCCACATTGTCAACACCCACACCGGCACGTACAACAGCTGTCACTTTTTTAGCTGCAGCCAAAAATGCTTCATCCACATCTGTAGATGAACGGGTAATCACAACATCTGCCAAAGGAATAATTTCAGAAACCAGCAAATCTTTAGGCTCATCTGCTGCATTGATCAATTCTATTTCACTATCATTTGCAAGAATATCCAATCCGTCTTGGTGTATATGATCACAAACAACAATTGTCTTTTTTGTCATCTTGTATCCTTTACTTTAAAAAAAATTAAATTGTATAACATATGGGTATTGTGACTATTTGTAAAAAATTAGTCTTGTAGAAGCACGGACTTTCTGGGAAAATCCCAAAAAGTATCCTCATTATCTTTTAAATTTGTCTCCGAAAGCATCACCTAAGGTCATACTGTCATTTTGCTCCAAATTAATCTGATCCATTGCTTCTCTCTCTTCTTGACGCTCTAGTCTTTTGACAGAAACTCTGATTTTATCTGCATTACTGTCAATAAAACTGATTACACCTGTAATCTCTTGACCTTTTTCAATCTCATCAAACTTTAGCGGATGAAGATCTTCCGTTCTGATGAGTGCATCAATACTGTCTCCTAGAGAGATAAACACACCGAAATCTTTTTTGTCTTTTACCACACCTGTGACAATGCTGCCGTTTTTATGGTTTTGTGCAAATGCTTTTACTGGAGAGTCTTCCAAGGCTTTTTTGCTCAATGAGATTTTCCCTGCATCTGTGTCTATTTTGATGATTTTGACTTCTACTTCATCACCCACTTTTAACTCAGATTTTGCATTTTTTGCTTTATCCCACGATATTTCCTGATTGTGAAGCAAACCTTCAACGGTACCGACTTTGACAAAAGCACCAAAATCAGTAACGGATGTAACGGCACCTTTTACAACATCACCCACTCTGTACTCAGAGGTGAAAGCATCCATCGGTTTTGGCAGAAGATTTTTCAAACTGACTCTGAGTCTTCTTCCTTCTTTATCAACTTCTATCACTTCAACATTCACTTCTGTATTGTTTTCAAGATAATCTTTAGGGTGTTTTACATTTTTGTCCCAAGAAATTTCAGATACATGCAGGAATGCTTCCAAATCTTCACCCAAATCAACAAATACACCATAAGGCTCGATGTTTGATACGGTTGCAGTAACAGTATCACCTACACCGATAATAGCATCAATGTCTGCCCAAGGATCTGGATTTGCATCTTTGATCGACAGGGAAAGGTGTCTTTTCTTTTTATCGTACTCTAAAGCAATCACATGGACTTCGTCGCCTTCAGCAAAATATTTAGAAGGGTTTACAGGACCTTTGTGAGAGATTTGAGAGTAGTGAACAAGACCGTCCATACCGCCAACATCAACAAACATACCGTAAGAGGTGATCTTTTTAATAGTTCCTACTACCGGATTTTTATTTTCAAGAAGCTCTGAGACGATTTCATCTGTTTTAGATTTGTCACGTTCTATCAACTCTTTTCTTGAGACGACAACGGAACCTTTTTCTTTATCGACTTTAACGATAACCGCTTTGACTTTTTTACCTAGTGGATCAGTTTTTGAAGAAAGATACGAAAGTGTACGTGGCATAAAGAACTCCAAACCGTCACAATCTACAACATAGCCGCCTTTATTTGCCTTGGTAATGGTACCTTCGATAACATATTCTTGCTCATCATCATACTCGGCAATAAACTCTTTGAGTGCCACTCTTCCGAGTGCTGCTTTGTGGGAAATTCGCCCTCTGCCCATATTGATAACGTCAATAGTGTCGCCTACTTTAAATACAACGTTACCCGCTTCATCTTTGAGCTCATCCAAACTAAGTGTTGCATCTCTGCCCCCGCCGATATCGATGACTGCTATCTCGTCTTTTTCATCAATTTTAACAACTGTACCTGCAACCAAATCACTTTTTGATTCTGACTTCTTAAACGATTCCTCAAGCATCGCCTCAAAATCTACATCTTCTATTTCGATATCTTCGAACTTCATACCTATCCTTATGTGTGCCTAATTTTGTGTTATTATACCCTTATTTTTTATGAAGATGCTTACTGGGTAAATGACCGATACCCTTCGTATTTACGACTCTTGAAGGCATAAATAAAGGTCACCGTAAAAAGAGATTTAAGTTTGTTTTGTGTTCTTAAGCGTAGTGGCTTATCTTTTCAAACTCTTCAAAATAGGTAGGAAAGGTTTTTGAGGTACATTCTGGTTCGTTGATGGTCACTGAAGCGCTGTCTAAAGCCAAAAGCGAAAAACACATCGCCATGCGGTGATCATCATAGGTATCAATCGCGGCATGTCTGAGTGTATCAGGTGGCGTGATTTTCAAATAATCTTCACCCTCTTCTACTTCTGCCCCCACTTTTCTTAGTTCTGTAGCCATGGCGCTGAGTCTGTCCGTTTCTTTGACACGCCAGTTATAGATATTGCGTAACACCGTTGTGCCTTTGGTAAACAAGGCAGTCGTTGCGATGGTCATAGCTGCATCGGGTATATGATTAAAATCCATATCGATCGCATGAAGCTCCCCCTTACTCACGGCAACATAGGTATCACCCCACTCTACTTTTGCCCCCATTTTCTCTAATACATCCACAAATAGCACGTCACCCTGTATGCTTGTTTTACCTATGCCGGTAACTTTGACTCGGCCTCCTTTGATGGCAGCCGCAGCTAAAAAATACGAAGCAGAAGAAGCATCACCCTCTACCATAAAGCTATCCACTGCCTTATAATTCTGATTGCCTTTGATGGTAAATGTTTTGTAGTTCTCATGAAGGACTTCGACACCAAAGGTCTTCATGATGTGCAAGGTGATATCGATGTATGGCTTAGATACGAGCTCACCGATGATGGATATCTTCATGTCTTCTTTGGCTAAAGGTGCAGCCATCAAGAGTGCGGTTAGAAACTGACTGGAGATGGCACCGTCTATCTGCACTTCTCCTCCACTCAGCCCTTGCGCTTCTATCAACAGCGGTGGATAGCCTTCAGTCTCCTCGTAAGTGATGCGTGCACCTGCTTGCCTGAGTGCATCTACCAAATGGCCAATGGGTCTTTCCTTCATACGAGGCTCACCGGTGAGAACATATGTGCCGGATCCCAAGCACAAAGCAGCACACAATG
>JAABRH010000008.1 GCA_011391015.1 Sulfurovum sp. | reverse complement strand
TATTGCTGACAACCTCAAAAGACAAGGCGGATTTATCCCAGGGGTCAGACCCGGTGAACATACAAAAGATTTTTTAAATGAGGTAGCCAGCAGACTGACGGGTTCAGGTGCTATTTATCTTGCGATCATCTCAACTGTACCCTTTATGGTTATCTCCGGTATGGGCGCATCTTTCTACTTTGGTGGTGTTGCCGTACTGATTATTGTGCAGGTCGCACTGGATACAATGAGAAAAATCGAAGCACAACGAACCATGAACCAATACAACACACTAGGTAATGTGGGTCTGTAATGGCTATTGCTATCAGAAAACCTGATGAAATCTCCAAGCTCAAACGAGCCGGTGAGATTGTAGGCAAAACACTTCACTATCTACAAACTATTGTTAAACCAGGTATGACACTTCGTGAAATTGATGCTTTGGGTGAAGCGTATATACGTGAACAAGGGGCAGTACCCTCTTTTAAAGGACTGTACGGTTTTACAGGATCTGTCTGTACTTCTGTGAATGAAGTCTGTATACATGGGGTACCGACAGACAGGGTAATTTTTGAAGGTGATATGCTTGGCTTGGATATCGGAGTCAAATTAGACGGATATTTTGGTGATGCAGCTATCACGATGGCAGTTGGCAGTATCCGTCCTGAAGATGAAGCACTGATAGCCTGTGCAAAAGGGTCTCTGTATCATGCAATTGAGGCGATTAGAGAAGGTATGCGTTTTAAGGAATTGTCAAAGATTCTGGAAGACTATATCGTTTCTGCAGGATTTGTTCCTTTGCGTGACTACTGCGGACACGGTATTGGCACCAAACCTCATGATGAACCCAATATCCCAAATTACCTTGAGGGAAAAACGAACCAAGGTCCTAAAATTAAAAACGGAATGGTTTTTTGTTTAGAGCCAATGGTGTGTCGTCAAAGCGGTACTCCGGTATTGCTTGAAGACAGATGGTCTGTCATCAGCGAGGATCAACTCAGAACAGCGCATTATGAGCACCAAGTAGCAATAGTGGATGGCAGAGCTGTCATTTTAACCCAAGCATAATAATCGATAAAGGAATACAATGGCTAAAGATGATGTAATAGAAATTGACGGCAAAGTAGTTGAAGCACTCCCTAATGCAACATTTAGAGTTGAATTGGACAATAAACATATTGTACTGTGTCATATTGCAGGAAAGATGAGAATGCATTATATCAAGATACTACCCGGCGATGTTGTGAAGGTAGAACTGACGCCTTACAGTCTTGATAAAGGCAGAATCACATTTAGATACAAATAAAAATGTACACAAGAGGACTTCTTTAACGGATAGAAACTGTGTATCTGATGAGAGAAAATACTGTTATTTTCTCTTTTTTGTAATAGAAAAACAGAAAAACCGTAAGAATATAAGTCAAACTTAATATGTCTTTGAGTATAATCCCTGTCCCTATAGCTATAGGTGTAGGAACTGCGAGAAGAATTTTTGATTAAGTAACACTGCTTACTCAAGAGTTGGAATGATTTAGATTCATCAATCCACGCAACAAATAAAGTGTAAATATATCGTAGGAGTAACCCATGAAGGTTAGACCATCAGTTAAAAAAATGTGTGATGATTGCAAAATCATTAAACGCAAGGGTATAGTACGCGTGATTTGCAAAAATCCAAAACATAAACAAAGACAAGGATAAACATGGCACGTATTGCAGGTGTTGATTTGCCACAGAAAAAAAGAATGGAGTATGCACTTACTTACATTTTTGGTATCGGTCTAAAAACATCAAGAGATATTCTTGATAGAACAGGTGTTGACTATAACAAAAGAGTACATGAACTAAGCGATGCAGAAGCGGCATTGATTCGTAATGATATTCAAGACAATGTTGTGGTTGAGGGTGATTTGAGAAAAAAAGTGTCTTTGGACATCAAAGCATTGATGGACTTGGGTTCTTACAGAGGTCTTAGACACAGAAGAGGTTTACCTTGCCGTGGACAAAGTACAAAGACAAATGCGCGTACCCGTAAAGGTAAACGTAAAACTGTCGGTTCAGCATAAGGAGTAGGGTAAATGGCTAAGAAAAAAGCAAAAAAAAGTATTGCTAAAGGTGTAGTGTACGTAGCTGCAACATTTAACAATACAGTAATCACAGTAACAGATGAGATGGGTAATGTCATTGCATGGAGCAGTGCCGGTGCACTAGGGTTTAAAGGTTCTAAAAAATCTACACCGTTTGCAGCAACAGAAGCAGTCGCAGATGCGATGAAAAAAGCAATGGAAAATGGTGTAAAAGAAGTAGGCATTAAAGTGCAAGGTCCTGGTTCTGGTAGAGACACTGCTGTAAAAGCAATCGGTGCAACAGAAGGTATCCGTGTAACATCATTGAAAGATATTACACCACTTCCACACAATGGTTGTAGACCACCTAAGAAGAGAAGGGTATAAGAATGGCAAGATATAGAGGTCCAGTTGAAAGACTAGAAAGAAGACTTGGTGTTGATCTTGGGTTGAAAGGTGAGAGAAGACTCGCTGGAAAATCTGCATTGGAAAAAAGACCGTATGCTCCAGGACAACATGGACAAAGAAGAACAAAGATCAGTGAATACGGTCTTCAGCTTCAAGAGAAACAAAAAGCTAAATTTATGTACGGTGTGAGTGAAAAACAGTTTAGAGCACTTTACAAAGAAGCAAATGCTAAAGAAGGAAATACAGGTTCAATCCTTGTACAACTTTTGGAGCAAAGACTTGATAACGTTGTGTACAGAATGGGATTTGCTACAACCAGAGCATCTGCTAGACAATTTGTCAATCACGGACATATTCTTGTGGACGGGAAAAGAGTAGATATCCCATCATTTAGAGTAAAAGCAGGTCAAAAAATCGAGATTAGAGAGAAGAGTAAAACGAATCCTCAAATCGTAAGAGCAATCGAACTTACTAACCAAACGGGTATGGTAGAATGGGTTGACATCGATAAAGAAAAACTTTTTGGTTTGTTTACAAGAGTACCAGAGAGAGAAGAAATTGCAATTCCGGTTGAAGAACGTCTAATCGTTGAGCTATACTCTAAATAATCGTTAGTAAAGGCTAGTTAATGAGAAAAATTAAAGTTGCACCATTTATGCCAACAGAGGTTGAAGTAAACGAAATTAGCGCAAACCGTGCTGAAATTATTGCTTACCCTTTTGAAAGTGGTTATGCTGTTACACTCGCGCATCCGCTTAGAAGACTCATTTTAGGTTCTTCTATTGGTTATGCACCTATTTCTATAAAGATTGAAGGTGCTGCACACGAGTTTGATAATATCAGAGGGATGCATGAAGATGTAGCTGTATTTATTATCAATCTTAAGAATATTCGTTTTAAAATCAAAGACGAAAGTGATAGAGTTGAACTAAAGTATAGTTTTTCTGGACATAAAGAAGTATCGGCACAAGATCTTAATAATGATCAGATTGAGGTAGTTAACGGTGATTTGCCTCTTGCTACACTCAATGAGGATGCCGTATTGAATTTTACTGTCGTTATCGCGAAGGGCATCGGGTATGTTCCAAGTGAAGACCTCAGGGATGAAGTAGACAATAACAGCATCGCACTTGATGCATTTTTTACACCGGTAAGAAGAGCAAATTATAAAATTGATAATGTGTTGGTAGAAGACAATCCAAATTTTGAAAAGATTGTTTTTGATATTGAAACGGATGGACAAATTGGTCCGGTTGAAGCATTTACAAATGCATTAGAGGTGATGAATAAACAACTCTCTGTTTTTAGTACAGTATTGGATCTGGACATCTCAGCTGCACCGGTCAAAAGAAACAGTGATGATGGTGAATTAAAACCTTATATGCAAACAGTAGACAGCCTTGGGCTTAGTGCAAGATCATTTAATTCATTGGACAGAGCAGGATTGAAATATCTTGGCGAATTGGTACTCATGAGTGAAAATGAAATTAAAAACATCAAAAATCTTGGTAAAAAATCTTTAGATGAGATCACGGAGTGTCTTCTTGATCATGGTTTTGGTCCAGATTTTGAACTTGCAGATACTACAAGAATCAATCTTGTAAAGAAAATAGAACAACTCAAAGTATAGTTGTATCGTAAAGGAATAATATGAGACATAAGCATGGTTACCGCAAATTAAATAGAACGTCTTCTCATAGAGCAGCGCTTCTAAAAAACCTGTCTATTGCTTTGACAACAGAAGGTAGAATTGAGACAACATTGCCAAAAGCGAAAGAGCTTAGATCGTATTTTGAAAAGCTTATCACTAAAGCTTCTTCAGGAGATTTGAATTCTCACAGAGCTATTTTTGCATTGTTACAACACAAAGAGTGTACAAACAGACTCGTCACTGAAATTGCACCAAAGTATGCAGATAGAAACGGCGGGTACACAAGAATTATTAAAACACGTTTGAGAAAAGGTGATGCAGCGCCAATGGCGATTATAGAATTGGTATAATTCGTCACACTTTTTATTCACTTCAAGTATTTCAAGGCTTTGCCTTGAGTACAAAACCTCCAAATTTTCCTTAACCTCCATTAAGATATTGACAAAGCAATTGATTTACTGTATAAACCATCTAAATACCAAAACTACACAAAGATTTTACGAGGATTTTGTTATAATCTTTCAATAAGATACACTATGATATTGGCATGAAAAAGGAGAACCATTGATACCATTTACAGATGAAGAACTAAAACCCGCAGTGATGAGCGTGATTGAGAAAGTCAGACCTTCCATCAAACTTGATGGAGGCGATATTACCTTGGTAGATATACGTGACGGAAAAGTCTATGTTCAGCTTCAAGGTGCTTGTGTGGGGTGCGGTAGTTCAGGAACGACCATTAAGTTTGGCGTGGAGAGACAAATGCAGACATTGATACATCCAGAGATTATTGTGAAAAATGTACCTGCAGGCTTTGAAGATAAATTAGATCAATTGGTGTAATATGGGTAAAATAAGTCAAGATGTGCTACTAGAAAGAGCTGAAAGTGAGTTTCTTAAAGGAGATTTTGCCAAAGCACTGAGAAGTTATGGATTGATTTTAGAGGATTATCCTAGCCTGGATGAAGCACGAGTTGGTGTAGTTTTAAGCGATTTGGGCATGGAAAGCGAAGAAGAGGCACAAGCATTATTTGATTATTATCAACTAATTAAAAATGAGAAAGAGAATGCGAGCGATATCATTGACGGCTTTTTGGAAAACCTTGACAGTTCTAAACAAAAGCTCCAAGAGTTGCTTGTAGCCCCATGGGAAGAACAGGTAGAATACAGCGATGGCATACGCTACAGTGATTTTTTGGCATCAGTAAAGAGTAGAGGCAGCTTCAAAAAGACTTTTGAAGATATTATGTTTTCTACTAAAGTGGTGATCACGAATAAAGATGAATTTATCGATTTCGTGACACGACTTAGCCAAGAGGGTTTTGATGAGATGGCATTAGGGTATTTGGATGCCTCGGTCAGTTTATTTGGCAATGATCAAGAGATTTTGGCGCTGTACCATGTCGTAAGCGGGGTACATAAGTGAAACTGGATTTCCAAAAAGACGGATATCTGTTTCTAACCGATGATACAAGTAAACTGGATGAACAGACTCTTTTTTTAAAAACATCACAAAACTCTGTCTATTATGACAGGTTGGAAAACAAACCCGCAGGCATCAGTGTTGATGCGCTTATTGCTTTTTGGGAACTTGATAGGATGAGAGTGGTCGGTGTTACCGGAACAAACGGTAAGACGACTGTGACTGCCGCTATTTACTCTTTTTTACTCGATTTAGGAGAAAAACCGGCATTGCAAGGCACGCGTGGTTTGTTTGCGCAGGAAAGACGCATTGAAGATAAGAGTATGACCACGCCTTCTATTTTTGAGACCCTGCATAATATGAAACAGACCTTGGATTTGGGATGTAATTATTTTATCATGGAAGTGAGCTCACATGCGATTGATCAAAAACGGATTGAAGGGCTTACTTTTGCTTTAAAGGTACATACCAATGTAACATCCGATCACCTAGACTATCATGGTACTGTAGAGGAGTATAGACGCGTCAAAAGTCTCTTCTTTGCAGATGAGTCTCCTAAGCTTCTCAACAAAGATGACATTAAACACATTACCTATAACCCCGTAGGTGCACAAAGCTACGGTGTGGATGAACCGGCAACTTTTAAAGTACAGGCATTTTCTTTGCTTCACGGCATCACCGCAGGAATCAAACATCTAAAAGGAGAAGCAACCTTTCATTCGCCTATGGTGGGTCTGTTCAATCTCTTTAATCTGATGGCGGCCATCGGTTCTGTACAGATGCTCACACACAAAAGCATCGAAGAGATATGTGAAGTGGTACCTTATTTTGCCGGTGTATCGGGTCGTATGGAAGTCGTGAGCCGTGAGCCGTTGGTTATTGTGGATTTTGCACATACTGATGATGGGATGCTACAAGTCTTTGAAGCGATGAAAGATAGAGACATCTCTGTTGTTTTTGGAGCTGGCGGCAACAGAGACAAAGGTAAACGTCCACGTATGGGAGCCGTCGCAGGACGGTATGCCAATAAGATTTATGTCACCAGCGACAATCCCAGAGATGAAGTGCCTGAGATGATACTTGAAGAGATTTTGCTTGGACTGCATGGAAAAGAAAATGTCACCGCAACACCCGATAGAAAGTTGGCTATCAAAATGGCATTGGAAGCACTTGAAAAAGACGAAGTGTTGCTGATACTGGGCAAAGGGGATGAGGATTATCAGGAAATTAAGGGAGTCAAACATCATTTTGATGACCGAGAAGTGGTGCGTGAACTTTTAGCAAAGAATTAATCTTTGATTAAGTAAATCGGAGTAAAATACTCCTAATTAATTTCTAAAGGAAACCTTATGCTAAACAGTGTAAACCAACCAGCGTTTTTTATTTTTAAGTGTCAGCAGTCTGCACCTCCGGGGATGCCAAAACCATCTTGTGTCAAAGCAGACGCACCAGAGACGGCAGAACTCTTTCAACACATCGCGCAGAGTTTGATGATGAAAGGTATCATCGGGACAGTAACACCTGTTCAGACAGGCTGCTTGAGCCGCTGTGGACAGGGACCGGTGATGCTGGTTGAACCTGGACACACGATGTATGTAGGATTGACCAAAGAGAAGATAGATAGAATCATTGAAGAGCACATCATCGGCGGCAATGTGGTACAAGAGTATGTAATCCCTGATGAACTTTGGGGTGAGCCTGTTGCACCCGCTAGCATCGCGCGTTAAGTTCTTCTTCTTTTACTGCGCGCTTTGGCGTGCAGTTTCCCAATTCCCCTTTAAATTGAGTATAATAATATATAGCGTGGATTTTGGTATAATTCCAACCATTTTGAATGAAACAACTAGGAAGAGTGATGAATATTACAATGCTTTATTCTAAAATACATAGAGCGACTGTGACCGATGCCAATCTGAATTATGTCGGTTCTATAACGATTGATCAGGAACTTTTGGATGCTGCCAAGATGCGCGTCGGTCAAAAGATAGACATCGTCAATGTCAATAACGGCGAGCGTTTTTCTACCTACATCATCCCCGGTGAAGCAGGTAAAAGAGATATCTGTCTCAACGGTGCAGCGGCGAGGAAGGTGCACAAAGGTGACAAGATTATCATCATCGCGTATGCAGAAATGACTGAAGCTGAGGCAGACGCCCATAAGCCAAAGATCGTCATTCTTGATGATGATAACGGCATCGCCGAAGCTTTTGAAGGGTTAGAGTAATGTTTGAAGGCTTAGATCTTGGCAACATGGGCAAGATGATGGAGCAGATGCAGGAAAAAGCCAAGCAAATGCAAGAGCAAGCTAAAAATGTACAGTTTACAGCCAAAGCAGGCGGTGGTCTCGTGAGTATAACGGCTAATGGGGCAGGTGAAGTGATAGATGTAAGCATCGATGATTCGCTTCTAGAGGACAAAAGTGCTTTACAGATACTGCTTATCTCGGCGATGAATGAAGCGACTAAACTGGTAGAAGACAATAAAAAATCCCAAGCGATGGGCATGATGGGTGGCTTGAATCCCTTTGCGTCTTAGCGACTTGTATCGACAAGGTAGCTGAACTCTTTAGAATCTTTGAGTTTGGCAATCACTTTAGAAGTAAGTGAGCGTTTTCCTTCTTTTTTGACTACTTTTTGAAGTACGTTACTTAGTTTCATCTTTTTCCCTTTCTCTTGTATTATCTCTTTCAAGATAGCGCAATGATAGTACATGCTTATAACAAAGTGGTAACGCAGTAATGGTCGTTAAGCAGGCATGGACACTACAAAATGGTAACCAAACGGTTACGTGAAATGTTTCTAATTTGTTATACTCTCTTGCCAAAATTCCCTGAACCAAAAAAAATTCAAGGAACAAACAATGAAAAACTTTACAAAAATAGCACTTTCGATAGCAGCAATTGCATCTCTTAACGCATGTGGAGGAGGAAGTAGCTCTGACACAACAACTCCAACAGAACCCACAACACCGATTGCACCTGCTTGTACAACTCCTAGTACAACAGTTCTTGCTGGTGATTTGACAGGATGTACATTGCTTACGGCAGACAAAACATGGGAACTTGACGGTCTTGTTGTCGTTACAAGTGGTGCTGAACTTCAAATTCAAGCGGGCACAACAATCAAAGGGCATGATGGTACAGGTGATGCAACTTCTTACCTTATTGTAGATAAAGGTGCAAAAATCATGGCTGAGGGTACAGTGGATAAACCAATTGTATTTACTTCTTTGGCAGATACAAAAGCAGTTGGACTTTGGGGTGGTGTAACTATCATCGGTAACGCTGGAAATGACCAAGTGAATGCATATGAAGTAAACAGTGAATTTGTTGCAGGTGCTACAGATATGGCTGATAATTCAGGTGTATTAAAATATGTAAAAATCCTTAATTCAGGTATCACAATGGAGCAGGATAAAGAGATCAACGGACTATCACTCGTAGGTGTTGGTTCAGGAACAGTCATAGACAACATCACAGTAGACTTCTCAGATGATGATGGTGTTGAAGCATGGGGCGGTACGGTAAATATGAGTAACATCACTATCTCTAACTGTACGGATGACCACTTCGATATTGATGATGGTTACTCTGGAACTGTAACCAATTTAAAAATCACACAAACATCTGGAAATGCGGCGATGGAGATGTCAGGTACAACGTTAGCAACATTCGACGGTTTGACAATTGTACAAAATACATCAGGAAAAGAAGGTGTAGTGTTCTTTAAAGGTGCTGGTATCGGTGCAAAAATCAGTAATGCAACCATTACAGATAACGTAACTTCGGATACAGCTGCAGGTGCAATCCATTCTGATAATGTTGATGCAGATGTTGCAAATACAAGTTTTACCAATGTTACACTAAATGGTACTTCAACTGAACCAAGATTTACTGGAGATTCTGCTGCCGCACTTGAGGCAAAATTTGACGCAGGTACAGACAACGTTAAAAACTAATATTTTGTAGTTAATATATCAAAGGTGTAGAAATCTACACCTTTGATCCGCATTTTCAAACATCTTACTTCATTTTAATTCTCTTCTTTAAATCTTTTGTTTCCAATTTGTTATCAAACTTCGATTTAATTTCGATAAACAAAACATACATCACAAGGAAAACAGATGACAGATATAACAAAAATAGCACTTTCGGCAGTCGCTATAGCCCTATTGAGCGGATGTGGAGATACTACGGTAAATCAAACACCTTCCAATGTAACAATCGATGCGAGTGTAACAGATAGCAACAATAATACAAGTACAACACCTACAGATCCAACTGAACCAGAAGAGACTACATGTCTAGAACCTACAAAAGTACAAGCTTTAAGCGGTGATTTGACTGTAAATACGAATTTGACTGCTGATACTTTGTGGATATTGGATGGATTGGTTGCTGTTAAGGGTGGAGCGACATTGACTATCGAACCATGTACAACAATCAAAGCACAAGATGCTACAGGTGATGCAACTTCTTATCTTATTATTGACAAAGGTTCAAAAATCATGGCGGAAGGTACAGTGGATAAACCTATTATATTTACTTCTTTGGCTGATACCCAAGCTGTTGGCCTTTGGGGTGGGATAACTATCATCGGTAACGCTGGAAATGACCAAGTGAATGCATATGAAGTAAACAGTGAATTTGTTGCTGGTGAGTCAAATATGGCTGATAATTCAGGTGTATTAAAATATGTAAAAATCCTTAATTCAGGTATCACAATGGAGCAGGATAAAGAGATCAACGGACTATCACTCATAGGTGTTGGTTCAGGAACAGTGATAGACAACATCACAGTAGACTACTCTGATGATGATGGGATAGAAGCGTGGGGCGGTACGGTAAATATGAGTAACATCACTATCTCTAACTGTACGGATGATCACTTCGATATCGATGATGGTTACTCTGGAACTGTAACCAATTTAAAAATCACACAAACATCTGGAAATGCGGCGATGGAGATGTCAGGTACAACGTTAGCAACATTCGACGGTTTGACAATTGTACAAAATACATCAGGAAAAGAAGGTGTAGTGTTCTTTAAAGGTGCTGGTATCGGTGCAAAAATCAGTAATGCAACCATTACAGATAACGTAACTTCGGATACAGTTGCTGGTGCAATCCATTCTGATAACGACGGAACAGATGTTGCAAATACAAGTTTTACCAATGTTACACTAAATGGTACTTCAACTGAACCAAGATTTACTGGTAATACAGCTGCCGCACTTGAGGCAAAATTTAATGAAGGTACTGGTAATACAATAGTTCTACCATAATAACAAAGCAGAGCGATAGTCTCTGCTTTGTTTATGCAGATGCTTCTGCAAAATGTTACCAATATGTAATCACTCTGTGGCAGAATTTCACCACTAAAATCTACCCCGATTTTGAATCAAAACAAGGAAAAAACATGGGTCATTTTAAACAGTTGGTCTTAGCATCAACGCTACTGGCAATCATAACTACCACCCTTAGTGCAGCAAATAATGAAGAGATGATAGCCTCTATCATGAAGCTTAGAGGTGAAGTGGAAGGTCTTTATACTCAAATCGATGCGAACAAAGAGAGCTATAAGTCTCAGATGAAATCGTTTGCGATGCAGATAGCTGACAACGAAGCCCAAATCAACCGTAAAGAGACAGCCATGAAAGTGGCAAACGCTGAAGCACAAAAGATGCAAGAGCAGATTGCGCAAAAAGGTGCGATAGTCAATGACCTCAAACCGATGTTGACTGTGGCTATTGATAATCTGGAAATAGTTATCAAAGGCGGCATACCGTTTAAAGTGACAGATAGAATCGCAGAACTTGAAAAAGTCAAGACAGACTTAAATAGCGGTACGATTACCCAAGAAAAAGCACTTTCATTGGTGTGGGCAAGTTACGATGATACACTACGAATGACAAAAGAAATCGGGATGTTTAAACAGCTTATCGAGATTGAAAAAGAACAGATAATGGCAAAAGTGGCCAAGATCGGTACAGCGATGATGTTTTTTGTGACACCTGATGATGAGGTCGGGTATGTGAAAAACAATGGCGGAAGTTACAGCTATGTAGTAGCAGAAGATGACACGAGCAGAGAGCAGATCCATGCACTCTTTGATGCACTTCAAAAACAGATCAGAACAGGGTACTTTACTTTGCCCAATGCACTTATCGTAGCAGGAGCAAAATAGATGAAAAAGATAATACTAATGATGATGGCACTGTGGTCTGTGACTGCACTCCACGCAAGTGAGTTAAGTGAAGCGTACAAAAAAGAGTACACCTTTTTGCAAGCGCAAAAGAGTGAGCTACAAAGCAGACTCATCAAAGATGATGCACAACAAAAGCAAGATATCGGGGTAGCAGGCGAAAAACTTGAAGCCTTGCAAGCCAAACTCATCCAAGTCTCAGATGAACTCAAAGTAGCGCAGGAAAATCTTGAAACTGTCAGTAAAAAAGCTGCTGAGGTCTCTGAAAACAGCGACACGACTTCAGTTGTAACCATGCAAGCCATGGCGGCTCTTAAAGAGTATGGTTTAGAGATGGATGAGAGTAACAAGACTACCAACCTTGAAAAACTAACCACGGCTTTTGCAAAGTCAAAAGCACTCTATGAGAAACTCTCTTCAGTCAGAAGTGAAAAAGGGAAGTTTTATCTTCCAAACGGTAAACCGGTAACAGCTGAGATAGTCAAAGTCGGAAATGTTGCAACATTTGGTGTCTCCGATGAAGCATCCGGTGCATTGGCACCTGCAGGTGAAGGACAATACAAACTTTGGAATGCAAAAGATGCTGCAGAAGATGCCAAAGCACTGCTTTCAGGAGAGCATCCTGAAGATCTCAACATCTTTGTATATGAAAACTTAGACAAAGAAGTTGAGTTTGTTAAGGAGAAGACATTTGGTGATACGCTTGATGCGGGTGGAACGATAGGGTATATCATCCTTGCACTTGGTTTGCTTGGTTTGGCGTTGATCGCAATCAGAGCGATGCTTCTTTCTCAAAACAGCTCTAATGTTGAGGATATTACACAAACAGTGGTTCAAAATCTTGAAAAATCGGGTGTTGAAGCTGCACAGGCTGTCATTAAAGACCATAAAGGCTCAACAGCAAGGGTACTTAAGGCGACTTTGAGAAACATTACCAGAGACAGAGAGCACATCGAAGATATCGTGACTGAAAATATCTTGAATGAAAGTTCTGCTATTGATAAGTTTGGCTCATTTGTCATGGTAATCGCAGCGGTTGCACCGCTTTTGGGTCTTCTTGGTACGGTTACGGGTATGATTACAACATTTGATACGATCACCGAGTTTGGTACAGGGGATCCGAAGCTACTTTCTGGGGGTATCTCGGAAGCACTTGTAACAACAGAATTTGGTCTTGTTGTTGCGATACCGCTTATGTTATTGGGAAATCTTATGAGTGGTTGGGCGCAAAAGATCAAAGACTCTATGGAACAAAGTGCATTGCAAGTGATCAATGTCTTTGAGAAAAACAGAGCGAAGAGATAACAATGTTTGGGCCTATAGGAGAGTTTGTCTCCCTTATGAATGCCGGAGGGTGGGTTATGTGGGTACTTTTTGTACTCAACCTTGCACTTTGGTATGGGCTGGGGTACAGGTACCTGATGCTTCGCAGAGGGACAGAGGGAAGCGTCAGAAGACTGGTTTCAAAACATCAAACAAGAGGTAAAGAACAAGCATTAAGAGGGCTTTTGGACTATGCGACGGCGGATGCACTGGCTGCTTCTACTGAAGCAGAGCACCTTGGTTTACCCAACAGAGATTATGTTGAGGGAGCGTTGTTACCGTATATGTCAATGGTTGGGACTTACTCAACACTTGTGAGTACCATCGTTGTACTTGCACCACTGATAGGACTTCTGGGAACTGTTATAGGGATGATAGAAACGTTTGATGCTTTGCAATCAAGTTCGATGTTTTCTCAAGCATCCAGTATCTCCGGAGGTATCTCCAAAGCACTCTATACCACAGAGTTGGGGCTTGTTGTGTCTGTACCCGGATTGATATTTGGCAAGATACTTGACAAGCAAGAAGAGCGATACGAATTGGATTTCGAGCAAATCGCGGATGTAATATGTACAAAGGATGAGTATGAGATTTAGACCAAAAAAACAAAATGTGGACAATGTAGATGTAACACCTATGATCGACATGGTATTTATCTTGTTGATCTTTTTTATGGTGACTACAACATTTGTAAAAGATATGAAGCTGGATCTCAATCGTCCTTCTGCAGCGTCTGCTAGCAAGGCATCTTCCAAAGTAGTAAGGGTTTACATAGACAGTACCAATGAAATATACATCGACAATCAGCCTGTAAAATTGTGGGCGGTTCAGAGTAAACTCAGAGATCTTCTTAGGGACAGTGTCGATAAGTCTGTACTTGTCATTTCAGATACGTCTATCCCTGTAGAAAGACTAATAGATGTAGTCGATGAGTGTCGTATGAGCGGTGCTAAAGATGTGGCAGTCTCCACAACCAAAGAGATGGGTTAAGTTCTATGTTTGTCGCTAAAAACATGAAACGCAACAGAGAGCGCGCAGCCCTACTCGGTATGTTTTTGGGTGCAGCGTTGGTGATGATACTGGTTGTTTCTTTCAGCAAAGATGTAAAGAAAAAAGAAGAGGTCAAAAAAGACCCTATGCGTTACATGAAGATGGAAAGAAAGCAAGATGTTCAAAAACCAAAACCTAAACCAAAGCCGAAGAAAAAGAGCACACCCAAAGCTCCGATGCCTGACCTCTCTTCAATGATGGGCGGGATTGCGATGGATATCCCTGAGTTTAATCTAGGTGACATGGCAGGTAATCCTAATGATCTATTGGGTGACATCGCCAGAAATGCAGCGATGAGCGAAGGAACAGCAGATACTGCACCAAAGGTATTGTCACGTTCACCGATGCAGTACCCAGATGATGCATTGAAGAAGAAAATCAAAGGTTATGTTGTTGTCAATCTGCTTATTGATGTGGACGGAAGCATTGAAGCGGCAAAAGTCATCCAGTCTTCACCTGCTGGTGTTTTTGATGCAGCAGCACTGAGTGGCATACGTTCATGGCGTTTTGCTCCAGGGAAATACCAAGGCAAGCCTGTAAAAGTATGGGCAAAACAAAAAGTCAGATTTGACTTTAACTAAGGAGTAGAGATGCAAAATATTTTAAAAATCACTGTATGTTTAGCTGCACTCTACACTTTTGTAGGGGCAAAAGAGGCTGAAGTTCCAGATGTGGATCACTTGGCATTGGCAAGCATGATGGTGTATGACGGAAAGTTTGTCAAAGCGTACGCAGAACTTGAAGAAGCAAAAAACACAGATAAAAACCTTGACATGTCAAAGTACTACACCATTAGAAGCGTTATTGCAATGCGTCAGCAAAATCATACCCAAGCCATTGATGATCTTAAAAAAGCCGTGGAAGCGACAAAAGTTAAAGTCTATAAAGCACCTGAACCTGTTAAAGAAAAACGCAAACATCTTTTTTCTCTTGCTTCAGAACCAAAAAAAGTGGTGGTAAGCACTGAGCCTCCCTTTGATGGTGAAAAAATAAGACGTGAAGAGCTGCAAAAACTCTACAGTCATCTCAGTCAAGAGTCGTACAAAGCAGAGCGGTATCTTGACACCATTAAATACCTTGACCTGCAGGGTGCAGCAGGAAGAGATGAAGCGGCTGAGTATATGCTCAGAGCAGACTGTTACTGGAAAGCAAACGATAAGGCTGCGGCTGTCGATATACTCAGCAAAGGTGCACAGGCTTTTGGAAGTGACCAGTCACTACTAAAGCAGAAGTTTTACTACTACACCGAGTTGGGGTTGTATCAGGAAGCCATTGTAAGTGCCAAAGCCTACATGAAGCGCTCGGCACCTAACGCCAAAGAGTATATGGCATTGGCTCAGATGCTTATCGCTGCTGGTCAGAGAGAAGAAGCCATCTCTTTGCTAGAAGAGACGAAGATGCTTTTCCCTACAGATGGTCAGGTTAATTTGCTTTTGGGTCATATGTACATGAAAGAGGGTATGGAGTTTACGACTGCAGGACTGTTTGAAGAAGCGTCTTACTATGAGCATAAGTACGTCAAGGAAGCAGCAGAAGTCTACAGAAGAGTGGGACTTACGCCTCATGCTTTGTATCTCAACTCTCAAATCGCAGACAAAGTAGAAAAGCTCAAACAAAAGATAGCTATCTACGTGGACCGTGAAGAGTATGAAAATATCATCGGGCTCATCGATGCCTTGGAGCGGTACAAAATGCTTGATGATGACAATATCCGTTATGCGGTTGCGTATGCGTACTATATGGCAAGAGATTATGAAGAGGCGGAAAAACAGTTGAAGCTTATAACCGATGATGAACTCTTTTCAAAAGCGACCATTATCCGTAAAAATATAGAGAAATGTCAAAACGACAGTATGGAGTGCATATAACATGAAACAGATTTTTAAGTTAAGTGTGTTGTTGCTCATGGCACTCAGTGTAGCGTGGTCAAGTGAACAAAAAACAGGAACTTTGACGGTTTTGGTCTTTAAAGATGAGACACCATTGCTTGGAAGCATCGTAACGGTAGATGGCAAGAAAGTTTACAAGAGTGACGTGGATGGTGCGCTAAAGACTACACTCAGTACAGGGCAGCATACGGTCGAGATAGTCGGACGCGGTGTCAATAAGGAAAATCTTGGCTACTTCAAAAAATCCGTAACGATCAAAGAGGGTAGAGATACTCAGGTTATCTCAACGTTTACAAACAGTAAAACCCCTGTTGTCTCTATAGATACGCCGGTGGGAACACTTACGCAAGCCAAAACAGCACAAGCCGTTAATGTGACAGGTAAAGGTAGACTAAACGGTGTGGTACTCTCTTCTGAGGATAAAACACCAATTCCTGGAGCAAGAGTATTTGTCAAAGGAACTTCTGTTGATGCCAGAACAGATGCCAACGGTAGATTTTCAGTAGAAGTGCCCTCAGGTGTGGCGCTCAGTATCTCGGTAGTGCACACAGCATACAGTTCTCAAACAGTTGGTGGCGTACAAGTAGCCAAAGATGGTGCCGCGTCTCGTACCATTGCTTTGACGCCAGCGAGTATGGAGCTTGAAGAGTTTGTGGTACTAGCACCTAAAGTTGAAGGATCTTTGGCAGAGGTGATCGCTGAAGAGAAAAATATCAATGCTATTGCCAACGTTTTAGGCTATGAAGAGTTGTCAAAAAAAGGTGACAGTACTGCTGCGGCTGCGTTAAGCAGGGTAACAGGTGTGACGCTGATAGACGGCAAAAGCATTTATGTCAGAGGGCTTGGTGACAGATACTCCAACGTTGAACTTAATGGTTTGCCACTTCCCTCACCTAACCCGCTTGAGAGAACCGTACCGCTTGATATTTTCCCTTCTTCTGTCATCGGATCTATGAAGATCCAAAAAAGTGCTACTGCTGATATCCCAAGTTCTTTTGGTGGTGGGTATATAGACATACGAACTAAAGAGCGTTTTGATGAAGATTTTATCAAGATATCACTTGCTGGAAAGATCAACAACTATACCGGAACAGAACAGGTAGACTATTTTGGTTCGGCAACGGACTGGACAGGATATGACCATAGTTTTAGACCGATTCCTCAAGAAATCTTAGATGCAACTGCTGTTACTGTTGGGGAGAGAACTCCTACGTTGACTACTAGAGATTACACCAAAGAGGAGTTGGCATCCTTTACACAAAAATATCCTAACCGTATCTATGGTGTGTATGATTCGACACTAAAGCCCGGTTTTGGCGGATCTGTTGAGGGAGCCAAGAGCTTTGACATCGATGAGGACAACCATCTTACTGTATATGGAAACTATACTTATACACAAGATAGCAGATATGTGCCGGAAGAGTTTTTTGGCTATGATTTTGACATCAATGGTGTGCAAGAGAAAGAACCTTCACAGTATGGTACTATAGATCAGACTACGATGAGCGTAACCCATGGCGGGATGCTCAATGTTGGGTACAACTATATGGATGTTTTAAGACTCAAATATACTAAACTTTACACCAACAGTGCAGCAAAAACAACACGTGTTACTGATGGTATCATTGGGTCAAACTATGAGCATTTAACATACTATGCACTTAACTGGGAAGAGAGAGAGCTCAATGTCGATCAGTTCTCAGGAGATTTTGATTATGAGGTATTTAACTCAGAGTCTGTTTTAGACTTTGGTTTTCAAACCAGTACGGCAAGTTTTTATCAGCCAAATAACTATCAGTATATCTATCTGACTGAAGACGGGCTTACCTTTAATGACAATACCAAAAGTAACCACCTTGCCAATAAGGTTGTCTCAGATGACACACTCAATGCCATGTATCTTAAAAACAAACATAAGATTGAAGTGTTTAATGAAGATGAATCTATAGAATACGGTATCAATATCTCATCCAAAGAGAGAATATCAAGACAGCAAAAGTATTATCTTAACAAGACTAATAATCTTCCCGTGACCGATCGTGATTTGGTACAGGAAATAGATAGTATTTATAATAACTATGTACTGCCAGCGTATCCTTATGATTATCAGTTATTTCAAGTTGCTACACTGTTCAAAGCAGGAGATTCATTTGATGGGTATGTCGATGAGACAAGCCCATTTATCTCTTGGATGAGCAGACCATGGGATGATGTTGAGGTGGTGCTTGGTGCACGATATGTCGATTTGACTCAGGAGATCGATCAATATAAGCTTGATAGAACCAACCCTGATTTTGCAAAAAGAAATGATGTTATCTTGGACAGAGCTTCTTTGGCGATTGATGATTATTTTCCTTCACTGAGTGTCAAATACAAATACAACGAAAAGCAGCAGTTTGACTTTGCGACTTCCAAAACCTATATCATGCCTGACATGAGAGAGTTTACAGAGGGTGAATACTTCCACCCTTTTGATGTCGCAACGATTGTAGGTAACCCCAACTTGGTCAATACGCTTATTTATAACCTTGATTTGAAATATTCGTATTTTTTTACGGCTGAAGACAATGTAAAAACGGGACTGTTTTACAAGTATATGGATAAACCGATAGAAGATGTGATGCTCCCTTCGACTTCACTTCCAATCTATTCATTTGCCAATACAGAATCTGCCACGCTTTACGGTTTTGAAATTGACGGCAGAAAAAATCTTGAAATGGTGCACTCTAATTTAGCTGATTATTATGTTGCAGGTAACTTTTCATATAACTTTTCAGAGGTAACCTTGACTGAAGAGCAAAAAAGTATTTTTACATCACAGACTAGAGCATTACAAGGTTTGTCACCGTATGTAGTTAACTTGACAGTGGGGTATGAAGTCCAAGAGCGCTCTGTGCTGATGAACCTTAACCAAATGGCAGAGCGTATCCGTAAAGTAGGTGTTATCGACGGTCCTGACAAAGAAGAAGACCAGTACGAGACTCCGCCGACGCTTCTGGATTTGGTGTGGATAGAAAAATTTGAGTATGAGTATGACTTTGAACTTAAAATGCAGTTAGGCAATATTTTAGATCAGGAAGTTGTCTGGACACAGGGTGACGGAGTAACACGAAGGTTTAGAATGGGAAGATCGTTGGGGATGAAAATAGAAACCAAATTTTAGTTTATGTCTTTATACTGTTGTCATCAGTTGACAAGGGGTCGGGTTGAATAAAAGAGTTGTTTTTTTTGTAGTCATTTACTCAAACATGGTTTTGGCGCAAAACACTACACTCCTTCCCGAATCCACACTCTCGAAGCTGCACATAAAAGGAGATGTACGCTTTAGGGATCAGGAAATACAGCGTGATGATAAGGATAATAGCTATATCAATCAATACAGAGCCAGAGTTTTTGTCGACTATGAGTTGAGCGATAGAGTTTTAGTCGAATCAAGTCTTTCGAGCGGAAAAGATAACCCAACCTCAGGTAACGTTGATTTTGCAGAGGGTATTGGTAGTGAACAATTTAAAATCGATATTTTGGATATCGCATATAAAATGGAAGATGCATGGTTTATAGCAGGTAAAAGTAAATACTTTTTTTACCGTCCGATCAAAACACAACTGATATGGGACAATGACCTTACACCTGAAGGGCTAAGTTACGGATTGGATACCGGTGACAAACTCACAACTGCTATCTGGAAAGTGCACCGTTTGGCAAATGAAACTACAAGTACAGGTGATATCTATCTGTTTGTCGGGCAATATGTACACCCCATGTATGTTAAAGATACAGCACTCACTATTGGAGGCGGATTTTATTATTATGATGGGGTAAAGGGTAACAGCGCACCGTATGAAAAAGGTCCTTTACGAAACAGTGTTGATGCTAACAATTTGTATACCCAAGACTATGCTATCGCTGAGGGATTTGCAGAAATCCTGCTCACAGAAGTAGAAGGCCAGCCTCTAAAGGTTGCAACTATTTTGGCGTACAATGCTGCAGCTAAGAGTCATCACTTTGGGTATGACCTACGAGCAGAACTTGGTGAGATAAATCATAACCTTGATTGGAAAATAGGGTACTCGTATAGAAACATTCAAAAAGATGCCGTCTTTGCTGCACATAATGACTCTGATTTTATCGCAGGGGGGACTGATGGCAGGGGACATGTTTTTTTGCCCAAGATGCAGCTCAATAAAAATATGGACATTGGGGGGCATTTTCAATTTTCCACGCTTTATACTGACAGTGAGATTATAAATGCAAACTATAGGCGTATGCAATTGGATGTGATATTCAAGTTTTAAAAAGAGTGTTGAAAGGTGATGCTAACTCGGCATTTTTTGTTTATAATAGTGCTATCAATTTGAGATAAGGGAAAAGATGAACAACACAATGAGAATTATTTTAGGTGCAGGTTTTGCAGTGGTTGCTGCATGGTATGCACAAAGCATTATAGGTGACAGTGTACATGGAGAGTTTTTAGTTCTCTCTGCGGTATTTGGTGCGTATATGGCGATGAACATCGGAGCAAACGACGTAGCTAACAATGTAGGACCCGCCGTAGGTTCAGGTGCGTTGAGCATAGGAGGCGCTATAGTGATCGCAGCTGTATTTGAAACTGCAGGTGCATTGATAGCTGGTGGTGATGTTGTGGGAACCATCAAAGACGGTATTATTTCTCCCGATGCCTTTGGGGGAGACTCGATGCTTTTTGTCTACGCCATGTCAGCTGCTTTGCTTGCGGCTGCGCTGTGGTTAAACCTTGCAACATGGCTTAGGGCACCTGTTTCAACGACGCATGCTATTGTAGGTGGTGTACTGGGTGGCGGCATCGCTGCGGGTGGGATTTCAATCGTCTCATGGGGGACGATGGGAGAAATCGTAGCATCATGGATTATTTCTCCTGTGATGGGTGGGATTATCGCTGCAATATTTTTGTATGTCATCAAATCTCAAATCATCTACCAAAAAAACACTTTAGAGGCAGCTAAGAAAATGGTACCCGTTTTGGTGGCGATTATGGCAGCTGCGTTTACAACCTACCTTGTACTTAAAGGGTTCAATAAAGTATGGCCAAATATTGTTGAAGTGTTGAGCTTCTTACCGCAAAGCGATAAACCCTCTATTTTAGTCGCATCGTTTTTAGGTGGTCTTGTGGCACTACTGACGTATATGATGCTCAAGCCCAAAATCGCGCAAAAAGTGATAGGCATGGAGGGCAGAAGAGCAGAGATCAATCTTCTGTTTACCGTTCCGCTTATATTTTCTGCTGCACTGCTCAGTTTTGCCCATGGTGCCAATGACGTTGCCAATGCGGTAGGACCTCTTGCTGCAGTGTATGATGCTTTAACCAATGCTGCCGTGTCAGAAAAAGCGGCGATACCTTTGTGGGTTATGGTGGTTGGAGGAGTAGGTATCTCTGTAGGTCTTATCCTTTTTGGCCCACGACTGATCAAAACCGTAGGTTCGGAGATCACGGAGCTTGACCAGATACGCGCATTTTCGATTATGATGGCGGCTGCCATTACGGTGATACTTGCATCACAACTGGGATTGCCTGTCTCTTCTACCCATATTGCGGTGGGTGCTATTTTTGGGGTAGGGTTTTTAAGAGAATGGCTTGATTCAAAAAATATGGAAAAAAACCATGAAGTCTTTCATGCTGAGATGACAAAGCTCACAAGTCTCAAAGCAGCACTTTCTGCACTGCAGTCTACAGATGAGTATAAACGTAAGTATGAGCTGCTTGAAGAGATCAAAGCTCAAAAGAAAGAGATCAAGGTCATCAAGCGTTCTTTGCAGGAAAATCACGTGAAGCGTGAAATGGTCGTAAAAATCATCGCAGCATGGGTTATCACTGTTCCAATCGCAGCAGGGCTAGCAGGCAGTATTTTTATGGTTCTTAAAGAGATAGGGCTGTAACCTTTGTCATCAAAATGTTACCAAAGCATATTAAGATATCAGTATGGAAAATAGAAACATAGAAATAGTAGTCATCGAAGACGAAGAAGACATCTTAGAGCTTTTAGAGTATCACCTCGGCAAAGAAGGATACACCGTTACGGGATTTTTGTCTACAGAAAATGTTGAGAAGTTTTTAGAAGAAGAAAATCCTGCGCTTTTAATAGTAGACAGAAACCTCCCGGGTCTTGAGGGTAGTGAGTTTGTTGCACAGATGCGAGAGACGGGGTATGATATGCCGGTGATCTTTCTCACGGCAAAAGACAAAGAAAAAGACCTTGAAGAGGGATTTCACAGTGGCGGTGATGACTACATTACCAAGCCGTTTAATACAAAAGAGCTTCTTTTGAGAGTCTCAGCACTGCTGAAACGCTCCGGTGTTCGCACAGCCGATAAGGTCAAATACAGAGATTTGGTTCTAGATATGAACAAGCGTGAATTGTCGGTGAATGAGCAGCATGTGGAGTTGACCAATTTGGAGTTCAGGCTTCTGAACACCTTTGTGAAAAACCCCAATCAACCCCTTGATAGAGACTTTTTGCGTGATGAAGTGTGGGGGGATGACAGCAGTAAATTTCACGACAAGACCATCAATGTAGCTATGAACAGACTCAAAAAAAAGATAGACCCCAGTGGTACAAAAGAGTATTTTGCTCCCGTATGGGGCATAGGCTATAAACTCATCTAATCTAACACGGCTTTAGCCTGTGTTATTCATTTGTTACCCCTTTTTTATACCATCAAAAACAAAATTTCCATTTATTTTTCCCTGTTCAAGGAGCGTAACTTCAGATGAAGATTGATGTAGATAAAAAAGGCTTTGCCATAGAACATGCCATGCCTCCTATTGCGACTATTTTACTGGTAGCCAAGGAGGTAGCATTGTACGAATGGGCAATCACAACTATGAGGCAGGATAGATACAAAGTTGTTGAAACAGACTCTGTATCGGCAGCACAATCTGCACTGCAGAAGGGGGTCGATCTGATCGTGCTCGATCATAGTTCAGATGATGAGGAGGGCATCCGTTTTGTCTGTGCTATGCGGGAAAGAGGTGTGAGTACACCAGTTGTATTTGTATCGGATAAAACAAAAGAAGCAGACATCGAAGCAGGGTTCAGATGCGGAGGCGATGATTACCTTAAAAAACCGTTTAGCATTAAAGAACTGTTGTATCGCATCAAAGCCATACTCAGACGTACCCATGTGGCACAGTGTGAAAAACTTAAAGTAAGAGATATTGTGATGGATTTTAATGCGCGCAGGGTTTTTGTGCATCATACGGAAGCCCTACTGACAAGACTGGAGTTTAAGCTGCTTGAAATCTTTTTAAAAAATAAAAATAAAGTACTCGAACGCGATTATCTGCTTGCAAGCATATGGTGTGACAACAGATCGACACAAAAGCGAACCATTAATGTAACCATCAACCGTCTTAAAAAAAAGATCGATCCGCTTAATGAAAAAAACTACATCGTACCTGTTCGCGGTCTGGGGTATAAGTTTCAGTAACGGACCTTTCGCTCTGCCTTTAAGCTAAAGCCTATAAAGGATGTTATTGAAATGTTATAGCTTCAGCTTATAGTGTCACATCAGAAAATGAGGATACGTATAATGAATGACGATCTATGGATATCAAGTAGCAAATTGGAAGCATTGGCACTGCAGCTTGCCAAAACATTTGGACTAGACGAAGAGGAAGCGATGGGTCTTGTGTATGAAGAGTGGGATTTGGTTGAAGAGCTTTTTCACTCACACGCTACAACAAAGACGATCTATTCGCGACTCATGGAAGAGATAAACTACACGTACAGGATTGCCTAATGCAACTCAGCGTTGAAGAGTATATGCTGCATCACTACCCCAGTTTGCAGGCTTTTCCTGAACTGGCAAAAAAAATCGTTTTTCGTGGGATGAAAAATCTCTTTCATGAAAATGAGATCAATCAATTTATGGTCCAAAATGCGCACAAAGATACCTTTTCGTATGTGGAAGCCATTGTGGATTATTTTGATATCTCCATTGGACTTAAAACCAATGAGCTGACGCGTATACCGGCATACGGGCGTACCGTGATTATGGCAAATCATCCATTGGGTGCGCTGGATGCGATGGCACTTTTGCACCTGCTTAAAGATGTGCGTAAAGATATCAAGATCGTAGCAAACTCTTTTTTGGCACAGTTTGACAATCTTAAAGAGATCATCATCCCTGTGGACAATATCAACGGCAGAATGGACAAAGAGACGGTTAAGGGTATATACAGGGCACTCGAAGCGGAGCAGGCAGTGATTATATTTCCTTCGGGTGAAGTGAGCCGTGCAAAACCAAACGGCATCAAAGACACACCGTGGAAAAGCGGATTTTTAAAGATAGCCACAAAGATGCGTGCCCCCATACTGCCCATCTACATCAAAGCAACCAACTCAAAAAACTTTTATCTTCTTTCCATGATCAACCGTGCGTTGGCAACAGCGACACTGCCCCATGAGATGTTCAAAGCAAGAGGCAAAAGTATCGGATTTACGATAGGCAAATGTATCCCTTTTGAAGCGTACAATCTGCCCAATCTCTCACAAAAAGAGACGGTAAAGCTTCTAAGGAAACATCTCTATAAAGTAGCCAAAAATCATCAACCCATTTTTGCAACACAAAATGAAATCTCTGTCCCTGAACATCGTCATGAACTCAAGTCTGAACTCAAAAACAGTATTGTGCTTGGCCACACCAACGATGGAAAGCGAATTTTGCTGTATGAATCTGAGATAGAAAATTCCGTTATCAAAGAAATCGGAAGACTCAGAGAGATCAGTTTTCGGCATGTGGGTGAGGGGAGCGGTAAAAAACGCGACATAGACAGCTATGATTTTTACTACAAACACCTTATTATATGGGATGATGAGGCGCTTGAGATAGCAGGCGCATACCGCTTGGGTCTGTGTAGTGAGATACTGGATGATTTTGAGAAACAAGGACTTTACACCAGTACACTCTTTTCTTTTACCAGCGAGTTTGACAGCTACTTGGAAAGAGGCTTGGAGCTTGGCAGAAGTTTTGTACAGCCAAAATACTGGAACAGCAGAGCGCTGGATTATCTCTGGCAGGGTATCGGTGCGTACGTCAAGCAAAGACCCGATATACAGTATCTCTTTGGGGCGGTGAGTCTGAGTGACAGCTTTAACCAAAAGGCACAGGGTCTGATGGTTTATTTTTACAGCACCTACTTTTCTTCCAATACCGCTTTGGTAAAACATAAAACACCCTACATCGCACCCAAATGGGTACAGGATCACTGTGAAATGGTATTTACAGGCGGAGATTATCAAAGCGATCTGAAAATCCTCAAAGAAGAACTAGGATTTATGGGCTACACTGTACCTACATTGTTTAAGCAGTATTCGGAGTTGTGTGAAGAGGGCGGGGTAAAGTTCTTGGATTTTGGGTATGATAAAGACTTTAACAATTGCATTGACGGATTTATCGTTGCTGATCTTCAACTGCTCAAAGAGACAAAAAAGAGGCGCTATTTTTCAGCATAAGCGATTCTGTCATCAAAATGTTTCCAGCATAGCCTATACTTCGCGCAATCCGATACGGATAGTAAGCCTTCAAAAGGAAAGATTGTATCATGCAAAAAATATTTTTAACAGCGGTTATAGCGGTTTTGAGCCTTTTTTCAACACTTATAGCAGACGAATTCGGTGGCCGGGGAGCATCTTTCCCTGGACCTGTGTACAAGGAGTGGACTTCAGCGTACTACACACAAACAAAACATCAGATCAACTATACCCCTACAGGTTCGGGAGACGGTGTCAAAGCCATCTCGAAAAGAATGGTTGACTTTGCAGGTTCAGATGAGCCATTGAAAGCAAAAAAACTCAAAAAACAAAAACTCTTGATGTTCCCTTCTGTTGTGGGTTCTGTGGTGTTAGCGTATAACATCGATGGTATCAAAGACGGTGAACTCAAGTTAAGCCGTGCTGCACTCGCAGGCATATTTAACGGAAGTATCACACACTGGGATGACAAAGAGATAACCGCACACAATGCAGGACTCACACTTCCCCATGAACCTATCACGGTTGCCGTAAGAGCAGACAAGTCGGGCACAACCTTTAACTTTACCTACTTTTTGAACAAGCTTGATGCAAATATTAAAGTCAGCAAACAGCCGCAATGGAAAGCGGCAAAAGTCGTAGCGGGTAAATCCAACTCGGGTGTATCGGCAAATATTCAGCAGATTAAAAATGCCATAGGATATGTGGAGTACTCGTTCAAGCAAGAGCTTGGCTTGAGTGCTGCACAGATACAGAACAAAGAAGGACAGTTCATTAACCCGACTTTGGCTTCTTTTCAAGATGCCGCCAAATACGCGACATGGACACCACAGAATGATTTTTATGCCGTTATCGCCGACCCTGCAGGCGCAACATCCTATCCTATCGTAGCGGCAACATTCATCTTGCTGGCAGCTGAAAAAACAGAGAAAAATAAACAGGTTGTTGCCTTTTTTGACTGGGCGTATACGCATGGCGATGAGGCAGCAACAAAGCTTGGCTATGTGCCGCTTCCAGAATCAACCAAAGTGCAGATAAGACAGTACTGGGAAGCCAAAAAGATTAAGTAAAAAAGGCATACCATGGGTGGTCAACTCTTTAGAAATCTCTCTTTTTTTTCTGCAACACTGTCATTTTTTATACTTATAGGTATCTTCTCTGTGCTTTTTACCTATGCACAAGAAGCACTTCATACTTTTGGTTTTGATTTTTTGTTTACTGAAGTGTGGGAAGCAGATGAGGAAGAAGAGGGAGGTGTCTTTGGGGGCTACATTCCTATTGTCGGAACTTTACTCAGTACCCTGATTGCGATGTTCATCGCCACGCCCATTGCCATGGGTATCGCCATTTTTTTAACCGAAATCGCTTCAGCCAAACTGGCATATCCCGTATCGGTTGCGATTGAGTTGCTTGCAGCTATCCCCAGCATCATCTACGGGATGTGGGGACTATTTTACTTTGCACCGATTGTTCAGGCAAGTGTAGGCGGAGACGGTGTCGGGCTGCTGACTGCGGGTGTGGTATTGGCGATTATGATTATCCCTTTTATGGCAGCCATTACCCGGGATGCGATGCACACAGCACCGGCTGTGCTTAAGGAGTCCGCCTATGCCATGGGGGCAACCAAGTTTGAAGTCATTAAAGATGTGGTGATGCCCTATGCCAAGGGCGGGATCATAGGCTCAATCATCTTGGCACTGGGACGGGCACTGGGCGAGACGATGGCAGTGGCATTTTTGATAGGTTCAGTGATGACTTTGCCCAACAAAATAACAGACCCTACGACCTCCATACCGGTCTTACTTGCCAATAACTTTTCTGAAGCAGAAGATCTTGAGATAAGCAGTATGTATTATCTGGCTTTGATTTTGTTTGTTGTGAGTTTTGCGATTATCTCAGTGGCGAAGTTTTATTTCTTTGGCAAAAAGGTTGCATGATGAACAGACTTCTACTCAATAAAATCATCCTCATCCTTTCTTCTCTATCGGCACTTTTGGGGATAGGGTTTTTATTTTGGATATTGCTCACCTTGAGCTATAAAGGCATCACCAGTTTACACCTTTCTACTTTTACGAACGATTTGGTCGAAGGCGGCATACGAAACCTTCTTGTAGGACAGTTTACGATGGCGCTGCTTGCTTCACTTATAGCGATTCCTCTTGGGATGCTCGCAGGCATATACCTCAGAGAGTACAGCACCAACGCCAAACTGGCTTCGGTGATTCGTAACCTTTCTGATGTGATGATGTCGGCACCCTCCATTGTCATCGGGGTGTTTGTCTTTGCATTGCTGGTCGATCCTTTTATGGGGTATAACGGCTGGGCGGGGATTGCGGCATTGGCTATCATGATGATACCGATCATCATCAATACCACGGACAATATGCTCTCACTTGTACCTAGAGAACTCCGAGAAGCAGGGATGGCTTTGGGCGGTAGCAAACACATGATTATCCTCCAGATTGTTATCAAAGCGGCTAAAGTGGGGATCACCACAGGAGTATTGCTCTCTTTCGCCCGCATCATCGGTGAGACGGCACCGCTTTTGTTTACATCGGCAAACAACCAGTTTTTTACGATGGATCTAAGTGAGCAGTTCCCTTCGCTTACGGTGAGCATCTACAATCTGGCAACCTACCCTGATGAAGCAAGCAGGGAGTTGGCTTGGGCAGCTTCTTTTGTGTTGACAGTCATCGTTTTATGCATCAATCTAATAGGTCGCTATATGACCCGAAATAAAAAATAAGGAACTTCCATGACAGAGACTCAAAATATTATGGAGATTAACGATTTTGATTTTACCTATGCCGGTGTCGATAAACCTTCTCTCAATAGCATCAACCTACCCATACGTGAAAACAAAATAACAGCGCTCATAGGTCCAAGTGGTTGTGGCAAGTCAACTCTGCTGCGTGCCATGAACCGGATTCATGACCTCTACCCCGGTAATACTTATGGGGGCGAGATCAATCTCTTTGACAAAGACGGTAGTAAACAAAACATTTTAGATCTCAAGAAAGAAAATGACTTTATACGGCTTCGCCAAAAAGTCGGGATGATTTTCCAAAAGCCCACCCCTTTTCCGATGAGCATTTTTGACAATGTTGCGTATGGGCTGAGGCTAGCAGGTATCAAAGATGACATCGAAGGCAGGGTAGAAAGAGCGCTGAGGGGCGCGGCGATCTGGAATGAGACAAAAGAGAGGCTTAAAAAAAGTGCACTGGGATTAAGTGGCGGACAGCAGCAAAGACTCTGTATTGCCAGAGCTGTAGCACTCAAACCAGAAGTACTGCTCTTTGATGAACCGACTTCTGCGCTTGATCCTATCTCCACAGGAGCGATTGAAGAACTCATTGCCGAGCTTAAAAAAGAGGTCTCCGTGGTCATCGTCACACACAATATGCAGCAGGCAAGCAGGCTGAGTGACTATACGGCATTTATGTATCTGGGTGATTTGATCGAGTATGATGAAACAGAAAAGATATTTCTAAATCCTGCTCAGAAGCTCACTGAAGATTATATTACAGGCAGATTTGGATAAGAGAACAGATAAAAAAGGACAACGATGTTAAGTAAAAATGAAGAAAAACTAGCTGAAGTGAGACTCAAGACCATTGCAGTGCTGCAAAACCTTACGGCATCACAAAAACTCGTACTTCAGGCGATGGAGGCTTGTGATCTCAAAAGTTATGAGCAGGCCAGTGAACCGCTGGTGATGGTTGATGAGAATGTGGAAGAGATAGACAATCTGATTGTGCATGTTTTTGCACGCTATGCCCCTGAAGCAAAAGACCTCAGAGAGATGGTTTCATTTTTGAAAATCACCTCTTCTTTACAGCGCATCGCGATAAATGAAAAGAACTATATTAAAAATATGCAGATTTGCCAGCCTGACATGGAAGAAGAGATGAAAAGAGTCATCAACGAGTCACTCTCTATCAACCGAAATACTATCAAAGCCTTGGAGTTTGTGATGGAGATGGTTAAAACAACAGATGATGCTGAGAGACTGAAAGATCTTGCCAGCAAGATAAACGTTCAAAATTCCAAATCAGATGATATCTATACGATGATCGAAAAAGATGCATTGCAAAGTATGCACCAAGAAGGCGGCGTGAATGAAGAGATGATCAATCTGCTTAAATATATAAGAAAAAACGCAAAAATACTTGACCGCCTTGAAGATATCGCTTCACGCTTGCTTTTTGCACGTATAGGCGGAAAACTCTAAGCAGGTGCGCGTTACTTTTCTTGTGTCTGGTGTGCAATAAAATTACAATTTGACATATTTTATTTCGCTTTGCCAACAGACTCGCTACACTTGCAGTATGAATAAAGTTGAAACCCTCAAACACTATTTCGGACACAGTACTTTCAGACCGCTCCAAGAAGAGGTGGTAGATGCGATTTTAGCCAAGCAGGATGTGTTGATGATACTGCCTACGGGCGGGGGCAAATCCCTGTGTTATCAGCTGCCTACTTTGCTGATGGAGGGCATCACCGTGGTGGTCTCTCCTTTGCTGGCATTGATGCATGACCAAGTGGTTGCGCTTGAGAACAATGCTATCTCTGCAGCGATGCTCTCTTCCATGCAAACCCCACAAGAGAGTGAAGTCATCGAGATGCAGTTGCGTCAAGGCAAGATAAAATTACTGTATGTTGCACCTGAACGCCTGGTCAACCCCTACTTTTTGAATTTGCTCCATCAACTTCCCATTAATTTTTTTGTCATAGACGAAGCACACTGTGTCAGCGAGTGGGGACATGAGTTCAGGGAAAACTACAGACGCCTTTCATTGCTTAAAGAGCAGTTTGCCACCACGCCCATTGCCGCGTTTACGGCTACGGCGACACCTGCAGTGGAGCGTGACATCGCACACAATTTGGGACTGAATGAACCGTTTCGTGTGAGAGGTTCACTCTTTCGTGACAATCTGATGCTGAATGCAACACACCGTATCAAAGACGGACGCGAACAGCTCATGGCTTTTTTGAAGCAGCATAGAGGAGAATCGGGTATCATTTACACGCTTTCTCGAAAATCGACAGAAACGGTGGCAGGCTTTTTGCAAAGCAAAGGCATAGAGGCAAAAGCCTACCATGCAGGACTCAGCACAGAAGAAAAAAACAAAACCTACGCGGATTTTGTAGCAGATAGAGTACAGATCGTGGTGGCGACCATCGCGTTTGGGATGGGTATCGATAAGAGCAACATACGTTTTGTAGTGCACATGAGTATGCCAAAAACACTGGAAAACTTCTACCAAGAGATAGGTAGAGCAGGGCGTGATGGTTTGGAAGCTGAGACACTGCTGCTTTTCTCCGCGCAGGACATCGTACAGCAAAAAATGTTTATAGAAGACCTTCCCGAGACACCGTACAAACAGTATGCCTTTTCCAAACTTGATGCGATGGTACGCTTTGGCGAGTCTGAGAGTTGCAGACATCAGAGCATCGCAGCCTATTTTGATGACCGCATTGAAGCCTGTGGTGACAAGTGTGACAACTGCGGTGCACCCCAGAGTGAAAAAGTTGACATCACTACCGCTGCACGGATGCTGCTATCGGCTATTTTAAGGACAGAGCAAAGCTTTGGCTTACATTATGTGATTGACGTACTCAAAGGCAGTAAAGAGCAGAGAGTCCTTCAGAACGGTCACGACAGCCTCTCAGTGTACGGCATAGGTGAAGCATATACCAAAGCTCAATGGATGACCATAGGTGACAAGCTTTTAGAGTTGGGTGCAGTAGAGATAGGTGCATTTAAGGTTTACACCTTGACACATTTCGGTGTAGAAGTCATCAAGGGTGCACATACCATTGAGCTGAAAAAAGAGAGGTTGAGCGTGCAAAAAGCGCAGAGCAAAGCAAAAGTCAGTTATTTTGATGACTATGATGTACAGATGTATGACAAGCTTAAAACCCTACGAGCTTCCATAGCCTCCCTAAACGGCATCCCTCCCTACATCGTATTTTCAGATAAAACACTGAAAGATTTAAGCAACAAACAGCCCCAAAGTAAAGAAGAGATGTTAGAGATACACGGCATCGGTGAAGTCAAATTTGAACGCTACGGGAAAGTATTTTTGGAGATGTTGTGTGAATAAACTGCCTCTTTGCGGCATCGATGAAGCAGGAAGAGGACCTTTGGCGGGTTCTTTGGTAATGGCAGGAGTGGTGCTTCAAAAGCCAATAGTTGGCTTGATGGACTCTAAGAAGTTGACAGCCAAACAACGTGAAGCGTTCTATGCCTTGATCGTTAACAGTGCAGCCTATCATATCGTCTCTTTTTGCGCAAAAGAGGTGGATGAATACGGTATCTCTAAGTGTTTACAGATGGGTTTACAAAGCATCAAAAAAGCGTTAGGTGATGCCAGCTATTTGTTTGACGGAAACAGTACTTTTGGGGTTGAGGGCATCAACACGATGATAAAAGCCGATGCAAAAGTACCTGAAGTGAGTGCAGCGAGTATCTTGGCAAAGGTGACTCGAGATAGAGAAATCGTAGAACAGGCAAAAGTGTATCCGAACTATGGGTTTGAAAAACATAAAGGGTATGGAACCAAAGCCCACATAGCGGCTTTAGTTCAGTACGGCAGATGTGCTCTTCACCGTCAAACCTTTAGAGTAAAAGGTTTGGATGAACCACAACTTTTTTATTGAAGTGCTTTTCCGTTTACCAAGAGGTCACCGTTTTTAAGCTCTAAGCGGTAGGTGTAGGTATCATTGGCGATTTCAGGTTGCACAAACATCCCTACTAGGCTCAAGTCCGGGTAGGTTGAGAGTTTTTCAAACAAGGCTTTGGATAGTGATAAATTAAGATTGGTTTTGATGCTTTCTAGTGCAGTTATAGGGTTGATTTGAAGGCTTGCAATATCCAATGATTTATCAACAGCGAGGAGTGCATTCATAGTGAATCCTTTAAGGCGTTCATTCTCAAGGACTACTGTGTCTGCGCTAAGGTTACTTAGCTCAAACTGAATACTTTTAGCAATAAGCTGTTGCAAAATCGCTTGCATCTGCGCTTGATTGTCAGGGTCGGCATTTTGAAGTTCTTCAAAAGCATTGACGTCAAGGTTGTTGATTTTTATATCTAAAGCGGTGTTTTCAAACCCCATTTCTTCTGCACCATTGAGTATTTTGACACTTTTGGTCTTAGTATGGAGTGTTTCCTGTAGAAGTCCTTCTTTGACAGTTGAATCAGCCTGCAGACTAAAGCCGTCTGCAAGCAGTGACCCTTCTGTACCACCATGTATTTTGAGTGTTTGCATACTGTACTGCGTCGTATAGTCATACGCCGTTGCACCAGTAGAGGCATATGTACTTTGCAATCCAAGCAGTTGAATGTGAATATCATCACTTGTTTCGATACCTAAAGAGTCTAGGCTTTGAGTGAGATTTTTAATCTCAGTATTGTCGAGCGTTCCTTTAAACTGTAGTCCTTTACTCGAAAAACTGATAGTCTCGCCCTCGCCTTGGAGTGTTTCATTGATGTCTTTCATATTACCCGTAAAGGCAGTTCCGCTATGGTCAACTTCGGCATGCACAAGAAACGCTTTTTTTGTCATCATCGCTTCAAGTTGTTGCAGCAGTTTCTTGTCACTTTCATCTGCATCCACATATAGACTTTGAGGCAGGCTCACAGGGTAAAGATCAAAGCCTACACCAGTATGTTCATATAAAACATCAACGCCTAGTTTTGCACCTTGAAGATGTGCCAAATCTTCTTCTGCCATAACAAGACCTTTTTGTTTCAGATAAGGCAAGGCTTTTTTAGGGTCATCAAGCATTACAGTAAAGTGTTGTGTATTGTCTGTTGTAGTCGTATCTGAGACTGTAAACCCTTGGGTTTTCATCTGTGTAAGTTCAGTGTTAAGCTGTTGTTGCAGCAAAGAGGTGATCTGTTTTGATCCTACTGTAAAGTAATAAACCGCTGCAGCCATAAGTAGTCCTAGAAGACCAAGTCCTAATTTTTTCATCATTTTCCCTTGTAAAGTAGTGTAAGGTGTTCCATCTTTTTACCCATGTTGAGCAGTGTCATGTCTGCTAAGCTCAGTGCCATCATCGCCTCGCATACCACAGCACCTCTGATGGCAACACAGGGGTCGTGACGACCTTTTAGGGCACATTCTACCTCTTCATTGTCGGTCGTAACGGTCTGCTGAACTTGGAAGATAGACGGAGTCGGTTTAAAATGGGTTTTGACAATGATCGTATCACCGTTAGAGATCCCACCAAGCATGCCTCCAGCGTGGTTCGAGCTAAAACCCTCTTTAGTTATGGCATCATTGTTTTGGCTTCCTTTAAGGTGTGTGCTGGCAACACCATCTCCTATCTCGACGGCTTTTGCGGCATTGATGCCCATCATCGCTTCAGCCAAAATGGCATCGAGTTTGTAGTATAAAGGCTCTCCCAGTCCTATGGGCACACCCGTAGCCGTAGTAAGCACCACACCGCCTACAGAGTCGTGATTCTCTTTGGCTGCAAGGATGGCAGCTTCCTGTGCTGCTTCAACATGCGGATCGAGCGCATAGAGTTTTGAAGTTTTGGCATAATCAAAATCCTGTACTTCACCTTTGATGCCATCGACCTCACACAATCCGCTTTGTATAGAGATGCCAAGTTCTCTTAACATCAGTTTGGCGATCGCTCCACCCGCAACACGTGCAGCGGTTTCTCTGGCCGAACTGCGTCCCCCGCCACGGTAATCTCTTAGCCCGTACTTATGAAAGTAGGTGAAATCGGCATGTCCGGGACGGAAAAGGTCTTTGACATTGTCGTAGTCTTTGGATTTTTGGTTGGTGTTATAGATGATCATCGCGATGGGTGTTCCTGTACTCAAACCTTCAAATATGCCGGAGAGTATCTCGACTTTGTCATCCTCTTTGCGTCCTGTTTCCAGTTTGGATTTACCGGGTTTTCTTCTGTCAAGTTCAGATTGTATGAACGCTTCATCGATGGTAAGTCCTGCAGGTACGCCGTCAAGGATGCAGCCCAGTGCTTTGCCGTGGGATTCTCCAAAAGTTGTGAGAGTGAGTTTTCTGCCAAAGGTATTCATTGTTTGAGCTCCTTGAGTGCAAGTTTGGCAGCTTTCTGCTGCGCTTCTTTTTTGCTTTTTCCTTTGGCTTTGGCAACCGTTGTACCGTTAAGTATGACGGCAATCTCAAACTCTTTTCTGTGGTCAGGTCCTGAAGAGCCGAGCATTTCATACTGCGGTGTCACCCCATGCGTTGCCTGTGTCAACTCCTGTAAAGCGGTTTTGTAATCTTTTGACAAAGTGTCAAGATCGATTTTGGGGTGGCATGCCTCTAGCAGTTTGATGGCTATCTCTTTGGCAGTACTCAGCCCGGCCTCCAGATACACCGCACCGATAACCGCTTCAAAGGCATTTGAAAGCAAAGAGGGTTTGTCGCGGCCGTTGTTGTTCTCTTCTGCTAGGGACAGATAGATGTATGAGCCCAAATCAAGCTTTCGTGCCAACAGGGTAAAACCGTCTTCGTTGACCAGTGAGGCGCGTATCTTGGAAAGGATGCCTTCATCAGAGTGAGGGAATTTGGTAAAAAGATATTCACCCACGATAAGATCAAGTACCGCATCTCCCAAAAATTCAAGCCGCTCATTATTGTAAGGCTTTTTGTCACTTTTGTGTGTCAAGGCCTCAATAATCAATTGCTTGTCATTAAAGGTATAGGCTATTTTTTCTTCAAGTTCATGGTAATCATTCATTTATTCTCCTTTATAACAGTGATTTGATACGTTCGGCTTCCATGCGCGCGAGTGCGTCACAGCGTTCATTTTCGGGGTGTCCGTCATGACCTCTCACCCATGTGCCACGTACACGGTGGGACGCAGCAGCTTCAAGATAAGCCTTCCATAAATCCACATTTTTTACTTTGGCGAAGTCTTTTTTGACCCAGCCGTCCAGCCACTCATTGATAGCCTTGATGACATAAGAGCTGTCAGATATCACTTCTATATCACAGGGCTCTTTAAGCAGTTTAAGTCCTTCGATGACCCCCCGAAGTTCCATGCGGTTGTTGGTGGTTACGGCTTCAGCACCCGAGTACTCTTTGCGCGTGCCTTTAAACTCTAAAATACCGCCGTAGCCTCCGGGACCAGGGTTGCCAAGACTGGAGCCGTCAGAGTAAAGAGTAATCTGTTTTCGGGCTTGATTTTGCAATTTTTTCCTCAACTTTAACAGAATGTATCGCCATGCATGACGGGCAGCGCTTAAAAGAAACAGGAAAGTGCTGTTTACATTTTTGGCACAGATAGGAGAAATGCAAGTCTCCTTCAGCAAAGCCGTTTTGTTTTGCCGAAGCCAGCATATCCACACTAAAAATACCACTCTCTACGACAGCCTCTTGCAGATAGCCTTTGGCATAATAAAGCGTTTTGAGTTGTTGGTTGGACGCGATTATATCCAAATCGAGTTGTGAGTGGGGTAAGTACCAGAGGATGTCAAGCAGCTCTGGGATGCGCAGCGGATCGATCAGCTCCCATGCACTTTTGGTATCAAGCTGCAGTACTGAGGCAACAATGTGCCTGTAGAGCGCCGGTTCTGCTTGGAGCAGTGTTTTGAGTTTTTCCACTTTGGCGTTTGGGTTTAGGGTCTTGTTGCCAAGCAGTTGCGAAAAATCCAAAAATCGCTCAAGCGATGCTACTTCTTCTCCAAGCATTCTTAGCGGTTCGAGTGTTTCTCTTGCCTTGTCATACTGCTGCATCATCTCGTACACGATGCCAAGCTCATAGAGTACTTTGGTATTGCGCGGTTTTTTACGCAAGATTTCGGTATAGATATGCATAGAGCGTACCAAAAATCCTGCATGAAGATAGGTACTGCCCAGCCTTTCCATCAGTTCCAAGCGATCGGAGTCATTGGGAATATGTTTAATCAGATAGACATAGATACTAATGGATTTGGGGTACTCTCCTGCGTTTTCAAATGCTTTAGCGAGCAGCGTGAGCGGTTTGGTCATGCTCGGTTCAAACGGCATCTCTTCGGTGTCAAGTGCACACTCTGCTGTGTCAAATTTTTCTAAAAATTTAAGTAGATTGCCTTCTTCTTTTTGTTGTTTGCGCAATCCCCATCCATAGGTTAAAATCGCAATAATCAGAAAAATGACAACAATCAGCATAATACTGAAGAGAGGATCATCATAAGCAGGTATTATCGTTTCCAAACAAATCCTTACAACGCTTGAGCTTCTAAATTATATCGAATTAGATATAATTCCCATATGATAGATAACGCCTCCATAGAATCCTTAAAAGCCAGTATCGATATAGTCGATGTTATCGGCAGTTATATTGAGTTGCGTAAAGCTGGTGCAAATTATAAAGCAAACTGTCCTTTTCATGGCGAAAAAACGCCCTCATTTGTCGTGAGCCCGAGTAAGCAGATCTATCACTGTTTTGGCTGTGGCGTGGGGGGTGACAGTGTGAAGTTTGTGATGGAGCTGGAGAAACTCTCTTACCCTGAAACCATCGAAAAACTCGCTTCGATGCACAACTTTAGTCTGCGTTACACCCAAGGCAGTTCAGATTATTCCGATGCCAAACGTCTGCTTGAAGCGATGGGACAATGGTATAGAAAAAATCTCAATCACAACCCCGTAGCGATGCAGTATCTTTTAGACAGAGGTGTTTCGCAACACTCCATCGAAACATTTGAGATAGGCTATGTGCCCGGCGGAGCGGAAGTGATGGGGTTTTTGCAAAGTGCTTTGCTTCCTTTGCCTACGGCTGTAGAAGCAGGGGTTATCGCACCCAGTGAGAACGGCAGGGGGTATTATGCGCGTTTGGTAGAACGCATCACGTTTCCTATCTACTCGACAAGTGCGTCACTTGTCGGGTTTGGGGGTAGAACCATCACCAACCATCCTGCCAAGTACATCAACTCACCCCAAACCAAACTTTTTAACAAATCACAACTGCTGTATGGGTATCACTTGGCAAAAGAGAGTATCTACAGGAACAAAAAGATCATCATTTGCGAAGGGTATCTGGATGTGGTGATGTTTCATCAGGCTGGGTTTAAAGAGGCAGTTGCGGGGATGGGTACGGCACTGACAAGCGAACACCTGCCTCTTTTGCGCAAAGGTGAACCCAAGGTCATTTTGGCGTATGATGGAGACAAAGCGGGTATCGCAGCCGCACTCAAGGCTTCCCAGATGCTCTCTACAGCCGGTTTTGACGGTGGAGTTGTACTTTTTCCAGACGGGCAGGACCCTGCAGACCTCATCGCCAAAGGACAGAGCGAGGCGGTGGCAAAGCTGCTGCGTGAAGCAAAACCGCTTATCCCATTCGTGTTGGAGATGATTGTTCAGCTATACGATATCAGTGACCCCAGAGCAAAAGAGGCAGCTTTTGGCGCGGTCAAACAGTATCTTGATACCCTTTCTGACATCATCAAAGATGCGTACATCCCAATGGCTGCTACGATGCTGGGGCTTAGTCCGTCCTTTTTTGGCAAAGGGGCACACCCTGCTAAAGCAAGACAGAACTTCACGCAAAAAAGAGACGATGTAGGACAGTTGAGCATTCTTAAAACACTCATTGAAAAACCGCAGTTTATAGATACGGTTTTAAATGTCATGGATAGCGATATGTTTGGCACCTATGCAGGATTGTTTACGGCTATCATCACAGGGCAACATGAACATCCCGGCATAGTGGGACTCAGCGTGGATGAAAATTTCCAAGTCATGAACGAAGAGGAACTGGCTCAAGCCCTCATACAGCTGCTTACCTTGCACTATATGGAAAAACTGAGGAGTATCCCCAAAGACATGACGATGGAGACACAAAAAAAAGCATTTTTGGTTAAAAAGATCAAAATGGACATTTTGCCACGACTCAAAAAAGGAGAGTTGGTTTCAGTTGATTTGACGCTGTAGTCATATAGCCAATTTTTTATCTATCTTGTGTTAGAATCCTATTCTTCCAACTTGTGGGGCATTAGCTCAGCTGGGAGAGCGCTTCGCTGGCAGCGAAGAGGTCAGCGGTTCGAGCCCGCTATGCTCCACCATTCCATAATTTACACCTATTTATTCAATATCCCTCAAAAGCCTTCATCATCTCTTTTCTTCCTAGTGCATATGCTTTGTCTAAATCTTTTAATGAAAATGTTTTGAGGGTGTGGAGTTCGGGGCTTCCTAAGTAGAGATGGCAGAGGGCTTTTTTTTGTATGTTGTGTGCTTGCCACGTGGCAAAGAGGACATTTTTGAGCATGCCGAAAATGGAGTAGGAGTCTACAGGCCGGCTGGGGAAAAGGTTGATGCCGATGATGGGGTAGCTGTAGTGCTGGAGTTGTTCGACGGGAAAATTATCAACAAGACCTCCATCTACAAGAAGCATCTCGTCATACCGTACGGGTTTAAAAATCGGTGCGATAGAACATGATGCCAAAACCAGTTCTTTGAGCCGGTCACCTGTGTTAAAGTAGTGAACAGCCTGAGTATGGATATCGCAAACAGCGATACTTAGAGGTATCTGCAGTACTTCAAAATACTCCTGGGTGATGAGAGAATCAAAAACTGTTGCCTCAGTGTCGATCATGAAAAGATGGGTGCTTGAAAATGCAAAGCTGAAAATATCTCTAAATGCTTTGGATCGCAGTTGCTCAAAAATCTCTGTGGAGGTTTTACCGCATGCCAAAGCCGCACCGATGAGCGCACCGATGCTGGCCCCGCTAATGGCTTTGATGCTAATGTTATGTTCTTCCAAAACAGAGAGTGCACCCAGGTGATAGGCACCTCTTGCACCGCCGCCTGAGAGACAGAGGCTTATTTCTCTAGGAAATGTATGATTTTCCATTCACCTTCCAATGTTTCAACGATTGCACTGCAGCTCTCTACCCAATCACCGCAATTAAGGTAAAGTATACCATCGATTTCACGCATTTCGGCTTTATGGATGTGTCCACAAATCACTCCGTCATAGTCGTGATGTTTGGCATGGCTGGCAAGCATGCCTTCATAGTCGGTGATAAAAGAGACAGAAGACTTGATGGTGTCTTTGGCGTATTTGGAGAGTGACCAGTATTTGTTGATGCCAAAGACTCTTCGGGTTGCATTCACTACACCATTGAGATGCAAAAGCAGGTCGTAGCCGTAATCCCCTAAAACCGCCAGCCATTTTTTTGTCATAGTGATAGCATCAAAAAAATCGCCATGCGTGACTAAAAATCTTCTGCCGTGCAGATCTTCATACTCTACTTCATGTTCTATTTTGAGTCTGTCACCCAGGAGTATAGGGACAAAAGGGCGCAGAAATTCATCATGGTTACCAGCGATGAAATAGACATGCGTATTTTTTCTGGCTTTACGTAATATCTTCTGGATAACATCTGAGTGTGACTGCATCCATGTAAATTTACGTTTGATGGCCCAGCCGTCAATAATGTCACCGACGAGATAGAGGTTTTCAGACTCATAGTCTCTGATAAAATCAAGCAAAACATCTGCTTTTGAAAATTTGGTACCTAAGTGAATGTCGGAGATAAATATCGATCGTACTTTGATAGGATTATCCATCGGTGTGCTGTGGCCTTGAGTTGTTTGAAGGATTATAGAGGGGATGTGTAACATAATGGATACAAATTTTTGTGATAATAGGGTAAAATATATATAGGGGATTAAGACGCAATAAGAATAGACCAAAATAGGGATTTTTTTGTTAGATAATATACGATTTTACAACTTTATGCATAAGCAGATTCGTGTACTCATAGGTCTGTTTGTAGGAACAGGCGCAGGGTATATCTATATGGGTTATCTCTATTCACCCACTTTTTGTATTGAATTTGGATGGTATGTGGCACTACTTGGCGTTTCATTCTGGGGGTACACACTTCACAGAACCTACATCAAAGAAGAGATGGATACACACAAACAAGATCGATGGCTGAAGCAGTTACAGGTTTTTTTGTTTATTTATTTTTCGATGTGGACAGTGATGTTTATCATCTATGTGGTGCGCCCTGATCTGCAGCTTCATTATGTTGCCATTGCGACACAGCTTGGCGTGGTGGTAGTCTCTGCTACAATTTTGGCATCGCAAAAAAAACTTGCCACACTCACTTTGGTTACTTTGATGCTTCCACTGACGGTTTATTTTGTGCTGATGGGCGAAGCATTTAGCTATTTGTTGGCCTTTTTTACGGTCGTGTTGGGTGGGGTGTTGCTCTATGCAGCACACAACACCTTCAGCTATCTCATCAAAAGTCAATACCAAGCGTATCATGATTACCTGACGTCACTGGGCAATAGACGGTTTTTTATCGAATTACTTGAAAATGCGATGAAGATGCAAAAGCATGAAAAAAAACATCTCTATCTGTTACTGATTGATTTGGATCACTTTAAAACCATCAATGACTCTTTGGGGCATGATGTTGGCGATGCACTGCTTAGAGAGGTTTCTGCAAGAATGTCTTTTCTCTCGCAAAAATATAAAAATACCGTGTCGCGCCTTGGTGGTGATGAGTTTTGTGTTTTGAGTGAACTGTATGAGAGTAAAGAGGCATGTTTTACAGCGGCAAACCACTGTGCCAACAAACTTCTTGCCGGTATCAAAGAGAGTTATGTCATCGGGGAGCATCATCTTTACATCAGTGCAAGTATCGGTGTGAGCATCATCTCTAACCCAGAGTTGTCTGCGACTGTCTTTATCAAAGAAGCGGATATTGCGATGTACGAGGCGAAAACACAAGGCCGCAACGGGATTATCTTTTTCAATGATGCTCTTTCGCAAAGAGTGGAGAGAAAACTTGAAATCGAACGCTTCCTCCATTTTTCTCTCAAAAACAAAGAGATTACACTCAACTATCAGCCGCAGGTGACGCTTGAGGGTAAGATTATAGGCTGTGAAGTACTGGCAAGATGGGAAAATGATAAACTGGGTTCAGTGAGTCCTGCTGAGTTTATCCCTATTTTTGAGAAGACGGGTTTTATCGTGGAGCTTGGCTACGAAGTCTTAAAAGCATCGTTTCAGACACTAAAAGCATGGGAAGAAAAAGGGATTGTACTGCAGCAGTTCTCGGTCAATATCAGTATGCGGCAAATGTTTCATCCAAGTTTTGTGAGCGATGTCAAACAGTTATGCCAGACCTATCTGCGTAAAGAACAGTGTGCAAAGCTGATATTTGAAATCACAGAGAATTCGGTTGCTGAAGATGTAAAACTGCTCATTATGAACATGCATAGGCTTCAGGAGTACGGGATCCGATTTTCGATGGATGATTTTGGCACAGGGTACTCCTCTTTGAGTTATCTGCGTCAGTTGCCTTTGGATGAAATCAAAATTGATAAATCGTTTATTGCCGAACTGAATCATCCAAATCAGGCAGATAAAGGTTTTATCGATACCATTTTTGCCATTGCGCGAAACCTGAAGTTAAGGGTTGTAGCTGAAGGGATTGAAACCATAGAACAGCAACACTATCTTCAGGAACAAGGCTGTGATATCCTGCAGGGGTATTACTTTTCAAGACCGTTAAAAAAAGAAGCCTTTGAACATTTTTTCTTTGAAGCATCCCTTTCTCATGCGTAGGTAAGCATCGCAGTATTTTTGATGCCAAAATGTATCTTTTTTGCACTACGATTGTCTTTGGGTGTATCCCAAGACAAAGCGAAGAGGAGAAAATATGAGTCCCAAAAATGCCAAGGTGTATGTCGTTGACACTAATGTTGTCCTCAATGACATTCAAAACATTGTCAAACTCTCAGACAATGGAAACAACATTATCGTTTTCCCAGAAACCGTACTCATAGAGCTTGAAGATAAAAAAAAGATTTTAGGTGAGATAGGCTACCAAGCACGTGAGTTTGCCCGTCTGCTTGCTCAGGCAAAAGTCAAAGAAGCGGACCATAAAGAAGGGTTCAAAGTAGCAAAGTTTTTTGTGGATCATCTGGTGATTCATATCATCTCAAAAGATCGCTATGAGACCGATATTGATACGGCGTTTATGAATGAAAGCAACGATAAACGTATCATTGAAGTTGCCGTTTTGGCACAGCAGTATTATAAGGGGCTCAAGACGATTTTTGTCTCTTTGGATGTGTATGCACGAACCTTTGGCATACTCAAAAATGTCAAAACCGAAACCCTCCATGACGATAAAGCCGTTGTGCCGGAGTTTGATTTTGTTAAAACGATTGAGATGGAGCCTTTGCATATCAAAAAACTTCAGCACGCTTCTATATTTGCGTTTGATCCTGAACACAAACCCCATAATTTTTCCTATATTTTTAAGATGACTGATGGAGACATCTACCCTGCAATCATGCATAACGGGCGTATAGAAGTGTTAAGTGAACATGACTTCAGAGGGCTAAAGGTAAAGCCCATCAATTTGGAGCAGAAACTATATATGAAAGCCATACTGAGCCATTTTTATGACCTTATCGTAGTCGATGCAAAAGCAGGAAGCGGAAAGACACTTTTGGCGTTTGCCTGCGCGATGAAGCTGGTGGAGCGAAAGAATTTCGATAAAATCATTTATGTACGAAATTCTATTGAAAGTTTAGATAAGGGTGCAGATGTGGGGTATCTAGCAGGCAATGATGAGAAATTTCGTATCTACAACATGGCATTGAATGATACACTTGAGCATATAGCCAAAAAATTGCTCAAAAAACATGACAGCCAAGACAATGTGCATGCGGTTGAAAATAAAATCCTTGAACTCATCGCCAAATACCGTATCGAAAAACTCTGGCCGGGAGAAGCCAGAGGACGAACACTCAGTGATGCCGTAGTCATTTTGGATGAGTGGCAGAACAGTTCGGAAAAGACTACGCAGCTCATCCTTTCACGGCTCGATAACAGCTGCACGGCTATCGTTATCGGTTCAAACCGCCAGATAGACAATTTTTATCTCAATAAATACAACAATGGACTGACCAAACTGCTCAAAGAGACCAAAAACCCTCAAGAGCATATCAATATGTTTGCCATAGAACTTAAAAAAGCGGTGCGGGGAAAATATGCAGAGTTCAGTGAAACGATTTTTGACAAAAAAGAGTAATAGTGTAGAAATAACCGATTTTTGATACAATAAAACAAAGTAGAAAGGAATACCTTCCAAATGTTTAAAATACTGTTTTTGGTTTTACCACAAAAAGTAAGAGTTGCTATAATACACCATGTTTGCGTTATATGACTAAAGCGAAAACCAAACTATAGTCTGTGAACATAAAAAGTACAAAATGCGG
>JAABRH010000079.1 GCA_011391015.1 Sulfurovum sp. | reverse complement strand
TATTATGCAAGAAGAACTCACTTCACTTCTTGCACACTGTGACAGTCTGGGTAAAGACCTGGCAGCTATCATGATAGAAAAAGGTGCATTGGATATACTCTCTGAGGCTGAAGCAATGGCATTTAAAGACCAAATGCCACAAAGGCTTTAGCACACTTTACAATCAGAGGGGACAGTATGCAAGATGTAGTACAATGGCTCAAAGACAATGGCAATCTAAAAATCATCGATGAGCCTCTGGATGTGGAGCTTGAGATACCGCATGTGGCGTACATAGAAGTCAAAAAAGAGGATTCGCGCCCCATCCTTTTTACTAAGCCTATCAACAAAGCCAAAGGCATCAGCTATGAGATGCCGGTGCTGATGAATATCTTTGCCAACAAAACACTCACTGAAAAAATATTTGGCAGACATCCTGATGAGTTGGCACAGGGTATAGATGAACTTTTAAAACTCAAAGCACCCAAAGGCTTCAGGGCAAAGCTGGCGATGCTTCCCAAGCTATTTTCACTTAAAAATGTTTTTCCCAAACGGTTGAGATTTAAAGGAGAGTGTCAAGAGACAGTTATACCCAAAGAGAAGGTAGATCTTGACATACTGCCTATACTTAAAACATGGGAAGAAGACGGCGGAGCATTTATTACCATGGGGCAGGTCTATACCCAAAGTCTTGATGGACAGATGCAAAATCTTGGGATGTACCGACTGCAGCAGCATGATAAAAAGAGTCTTGGTATGCATTGGCAGATACACAAAGATGCCTCTCATTTTTTTGACCAGTATCAAAAAGCGGGTAAAAAGATGCCTGTTACGGTGGCTATAGGCGGAGACCCCCTGTATATCTGGTGCGGACAGGCTCCGATGCCGCATGGTATGTTTGAAATGCTGCTGTACGGTTTTGTGCGTAACAAAAATGCACAACTGGTGAAGTCGCTTACCAATGACATCTATATCCCCCGTGATGTGGATATCGTTATAGAGGGCTTTGTAGATCCTGAAGCCATGCGCATCGAAGGGCCATTTGGTGACCATACAGGGTATTATACTCTTCAAGAACCTTTTCCGGTGATGACAGTAGAGACCATCACGATGAAGAAAAACCCCGTTTATGCAGCAACGGTAGTAGGCAAACCACCACTTGAAGATAAGTATATGGGATGGGCGACTGAGCGTATTTTCCTGCCGATGCTTAAACCCATGGCACCTGATTTGATTGACTACCGTATGCCGGAGAACGGTGTCTTTCATAATCTTATCATCGCAAAGATGAAAACACTCTACCCTGGGCATGCGCAGCAGTTTATGCATGCATTTTGGGGTGTAGGTCAGATGAGTTTTGTTAAACATGCCTTTTTTGTGGGTGAAGATGCGCCACAGCTTGAAGATAGCGAAGCCCTAACGCGGTACATACTCAACAGGCTTGATGCGAACAAAGTGCTCATCACCCAAGGTATCCTTGACCATCTTGACCACAGTTCATCTAAACAGTTTGTCGGGGGGAAGTTGGGTGTGGATGCAACGGGTGAACTGGTTGAAGAGGGCGTAGCGGAGTTGATTGATGATGCTACACTTTTAGGTAAAATACAAGAGATAAGCCACAGAGTCACTGCACTCAAACAATACATGACTGATACTAAAACGCCTCTATGTATCATCGCGGTTGACAAGGTAAAATCTCAGCACAAACTCATCAAAAAACTCAAAGCCCTCAAGCATCACATCAAGCTACTCGTCATCGTTGATGCTGCCAATAATGATTTAGACGAGCCCTATATGTTACTTTGGCGTGTGGTAAATAATATCGACGCACAAAGAGATGTGCTGCTTGAACCGTTTATCGCTATTGATGCGACAAACAAAACCGAAGTTGACGGGTTTATGCGAGAATGGCCGGGAGATACCTTCTGCACCAAAGAAGTGCTTGATGGGCTTCAGGACAAAGGCATTATCGATATTGATAATGCCTTTATTCAAAAGTTCGGACTGCTTTCTTTCTAGTTTAATCTTTTCCTAAAGATAATATGCTATTATTATCCTGTAATAAAAATTATCCTTAAGGAAGAAATATGTTAGTAACGAAAAAAGCTCCGGATTTTACAGCAACGGCTGTACTTGCAAATGGTCAAATTGTAGATGGTTTTAATCTTATGGAAAACCTGGGTAAAAAAGGTGCGGTACTTTTCTTCTACCCGCTTGACTTTACGTTTGTATGTCCTTCTGAAATTATTGCATTTTCACACAGAATTGACGAGTTTCAAAGCAGAGGCATTAACGTGATCGGTGTATCTGTAGACAGCCAGTTCAGCCACTTTGCATGGAGAGAAACACCGGTAGAAAAAGGCGGTATCGGTGCAATCAAATACCCATTGGTAGCAGACCTTAACAAGCAAATTTCAAGAGACTATGATGTACTTTTTGGTGAGTCTGTCGCTCTTAGAGGCTCTTTCCTTATAGATGCTGATGGTACAGTAAGACACGCCGTGATTAACGACCTTCCACTAGGAAGAAACATCGATGAGATGATCAGAATGGTAGATGCAATGCTCTTTACAAACGAGCATGGTGAAGTATGTGCTGCGGGTTGGCAAAAAGGTGATGAAGGTATGAAAGCGAGCACTGAAGGTGTTGCTGAATATCTTGCAAAACACGCAGAGTCGCTCTAAGACTCTATACATTCTCTTTTGGTGAAAACCAAAGAGGGTGTATATATGAGTTTATCGTGGTAAATTAATATATACATAAAGGAAAACCGTGACAGATTATGCAACTTTGCTTCAGGAACAGGGGCTAAAAGCGACATTTCAGCGTATGAATATACTTGAAAACATAGAAAAGCACGGACATATGTCTATTGATGCCATCTATGACGAAGTCATCAAAGCGCATCCTTCACTTTCACTTGCGACGGTGTATAAAAATATCATCTTGATGGTAGAAAAGGGTGTGCTAGTCGAAGTGCCCATAGCAGGAAAAAAGTCTAAGTATGAACTGACTAAAAATGACCATATCCATTTGATTTGTACCCAGTGTGGAGCTGTGGAAGACAGACCGCACAATCTCAATGCAGGCAGTATTTTTCATACAATGGCGCAAGATGAGAAATTTAGACTGAGCAAGCAGCAGATCAATCTTTATGGTGTCTGCAGTGACTGCGTCGAAGTGCTTGTATCGTAATCAACCAAGGTGTTTTTACTTAAACAGTGCAGAACCGACTCGCACGAGGTTTGAGCCGCATTTTATGGCGAGCTGGTAGTCTGAACTCATTCCCATCGAACAGATGTTTGCTCCCTCTTTTTGCAGGCTTTCGTAGATGCGGTGTGTGGTTTCAAAACTCTGTTGTATCACTGACCTCTCTTCTGTATGTGCACCGATGGTCATTACCCCTTTGAGGTTGATCTGAGGGCAGCTCTCTTTAATGGCTTGATAGATATTGATGGCTTCATCGGGGGCTACACCGGATTTACTCTCTTCTTGTGCTGCGTTGATTTGTAAAAGACAAGAGAGTGTTGTCTCTTTTGCCACAAGTTTTTTGTTCAGATCCTGTGCCAGTTCGAGACTATCAAGCGACTGTAGGAGGCTGGGGCGCAGATCGATGAGATTGTTGATCTTGTTTTTTTGCAGTGTGCCTATCATGTGCCACTCAAGAGGCAGTGCATCGAGCAGTTCCATGCGCTCTTTAAGTTGTTGTACGTGATTTTCACCGAAAGCTCTTTGTCCCAGTTCATAGAGTGTGGAGATGTTTTCCAACTCGGTATATTTGGCGACGGTAACCAGTTTGACGATGTGGTGTTCACTGACGGTGATGCGTGCTTGTTCGATGTTCCAGATCACTTCATCCAAGTTGGCTCTGAGGCGTTCTTTGTCTAGTATTGGCATGTTAGTTTCCTCCTACAAGTCTATTGATGTCATTGTACAGTCCCAAAAGCATCAAGGAGATGAGTATCGCCCAGCCTACCATGGTGATGTAGGTCATCGCTTTTTCGCTGGCGGTTCTTCCCGTGAGTATCTCGTACAGGTTAAACATGATATGTCCACCATCAAGTGCAGGGATGGGCATGAGGTTGAGTACACCCAGGTTGACCGAGATAAGTGCGGTAAAAAAGAACAGCGCCAAGATGCCCGAAGCGCTTGCCTGTGCAGTGACATCGACGATGGTGATGATGCCCCCGAGTTTGTCTGTTCCTACCACACCCGTGATGAGTTTTTCGAGACTTTGCAGGATGAGCAAAGAGGCTTTTTTTGTCTCATCCCACGCATAAGTCATCCCGTCTGCAAAGCCAAACACAACCGTAGTCTGTTTGCCTGATGGGCTGATACCGATGATGCGTCTGGTGATGGACTCTCCAAAGATATTTTTATCTTCGATCACTTTTGGTATGAGCGTGAGTGTCAGAGGCTGACTTTGGCGTTCTACTACCATCGTCACCTCACCAGAACTTGCATTGATGCTCTCACCGACTTCTTCCCAATAGCTTATGGGTCTACCTTGGATGGAGAGGATTTTGTCGCCTTTTTGCAGACCTGCCTGCAGTGCTGGTGTGTCTTTGCCCGTTTCTCCGACATAGGGCAGGAGTTTGGGTACACCCAGATTGGCGATGGCAAAGTAGAGTAAAAACGCCAGCAAAAAGTTGGCAAACGGACCTGCGAGCAGGATGATGATACGCTGCCACGGTTTTTTGCTGTT
>JAABRH010000078.1 GCA_011391015.1 Sulfurovum sp. | reverse complement strand
TTCAAGCCTAAAGTCAAAGTGAATAGGCTTTACACCCTCCAGACTGATAGTTCCAAAGCCATTTGCATTGATTGATTTGGATTCAGGCTTTTCTTCAGTATCTTCAACACTATCAAAGAGTTCTATTGCAGGTTCTTCGGCAAGGATCTGTTGGTCTTCTTTTGATTGCAGCACCGTATCTGCTTTAGACGTTGTTATTTTTGAGAGTGCATCATAAAATGAAGTAACAATTTGTATTTGCGTTTCTTGTGGCGTAGCTCTAATATTTGCCAGAATGTCTGAAATTTCGCCAAGTTGTAATTCATCACTCAGGTGTATTAATGTTGAGATAGCATTTGAACGTATGGATTCATCTGAATTTTGCAAGTCATTTTCAAGCTCAAGCGCGGTATCGATATAATCATTGAGAAACAGAGTGTAGTCTTCTTTGGAGACACCGATTTGTTGGCTTAGTGTATCTACATCGAGGTATATTTCATCGGTAGTTTGCGTTTTGGTTGTTTCTATTAGGTCAAGTTCTTTTTGGTTTGATTCTAGAGCATCCATCTGCTTGACATCAGATTCGTCTTCTTTAATGAAGAGAGCCATTTCGGATGTTTCCTCTTCATCAAGAACCAAAGGAGAAACTGTTTCTTCTAGGGTTTTTGATTCTTCTTTCGCATCAAAAAGATTTTCAAACAACATATCGTCATCTGGTTCACTCCCAAAAGAAATAGGTTCTGAATCTAAATCCAAGGTAATATTCTCTTCTTTTGCATCTGCAAAAGTATCTTCATCCTCTAAGTGCAATACCCTCTTTTCGCTGTCATTTTTTTCAGCATTGAGGGCAACCAAAGTAAGGCGCCCCACCATACTTGAAAGAGCAGAAGTAGATACATCATAGCTCATATCATCGTTATCTAGGGTTATGACAAGCTTTTTTTCGGAAGTGAGATTGAATGTGGTTTCACCTAAGGCAATGCTTCGAGTCAATTCATCAATGTGCGCTAGACCGCACAATGTTAATAGTTCTGAATCAGCAGCAATGACTTGGTTTGTTTCATTTAGTATATAGTACATTGTATAGACATCCCATTGTTTAATTTCTTTCTTTTTCTAGTAAATCACGATACAGCGGAATGGTTTCTTCGATTTCTGTAGCAGATGCAGGTCTTCTTGCTGCCGTGTAACCTGTCACATCTCCGTTAACCAAAATAGGCGAAATATGTGAATAAACCCAATAGTATCTGCCGTCTTTTCGCAGGTTTTTTACAATACCCGTCCACTCTTTACCGGCTTTTATCGTGTCCCATAATTCTTGAAATGCTGCTTTTGGCATATCGGGGTGTCTGACGATATTATGGTTTTTCCCCACCAATTCTTCTTTGGCATAACCGGCTATTTCGCAAAATTTTCTGTTGGCGTATGTAATGATACCTTTAAGATCTGTAGAACTAACTATCAAACCTTTCTCAAAAGTATACTCTTCATCAATTGGATTAGGTCTATTCATAGTATTCTTTTACCCCTTATATATTGTGTCAAGTGTGTCAAAGAAGAAGTGCGGTTCGGGTAACTCTGAGCTACAGATTACCGTGTGCAGCCTGGCAATCTTATAAAGATCCATAGCTTTCTGCCCTCACTTCACAATGAGTTTAGCTTTTTAACCTAGTGTGATCTGTTTTATACTATTTGTCAGTACTTTAAAGTATGCAAATACTATAGCAATAAGCCCACTTCTAAAACTTTAGTACAAGTTAACTAAAAATAGAATGAATTAATTATGTTTTCAGTAAAAAATATCAAATAATGACAATTTAATCTGTATTATTTTTAATAATGTTTGCAATTTTATTATTTGTAACTTTTTCTATATCTTTAAATGATGCAAGTTCTATGGCTTCAAATGTACCAAAATAATCAATGAGTTTTTTGAGTGTTGCTTTTCCGATGCCTTTTTGTGTGAGCAGTGATATCTGGGTATCTTCTTTGCGTTTTTTGTTTTGATGATAGGTAATGGCGTAACGATGGGCTTCGTCTCTTTGGCGTTGAATCCAGTGTAGGCGTGCGTCATTTGCTTTGAGTTCAAGTATACCTTGAGGTGTATAGATGATATCTTTGGCCGCACCTTTGGCACGATGTGCTTTTGCATCTAACTTTTCTTTGGCTATGGCGATCACGTCAAGGTTTACATGGGCATCTTTGAGTAAAGCAAGTGCAAGATTTAGATTTGCTTGTCCGCCATCAAGTATCCACAGATCAGGGGCAGGTTCATCTTGGAAATGTTTGATACGTCGGGTAAGCATCTCTTTCATTTGTGCATACTCATCACACTCTGCCAAAGCATACTGTCTGTAGCTCTTTTTGTCCCAATCCCCTTCGTCCCAAACCACCATGCCTCCCACGGCAGCCACTCCCATCATGTGGGAGTTATCAAATGTTTCGATACGATAGGGGATGACGCTCAACTCTAAAAGATCAGCGATCTTTTGCTCCATAATGGTATCGCTTTGCGTTTTTCGCAGTAACTCTTCGCAGTTTTGCAAAGCCAAAGCAATCAGTTTGGCTTTGGGACCACGTTGGGGTGTGAGTATCTCTATTTTTTCATTATAACGCAGGCTGAGTCCTCTTGCGACCTGTTCGCTATCTTCAAAGGGATGGGCTGTCAAGATTTGTTTGCCTATATGAGGTGTGTCAATCGTGTAAAACTCCAAGAGCGCCTGTTTATAGGCTTCATTTTCATCAAAGATGTGGGTATGTCTAAAGTAGGTGTAGGCTGAAGAGATAATTTTGCCTCCCCGCATAAAAAGTTTGATTATCACACCTTTTTCATCTCCGTTGCGTATGGCAAAAATATCAAGATCAAGTTCATTTGCCAAATCTATACCGGAGGTAATGGTGAGTGATGCAATGCTTTGTATCTTGTCTCTAAGCAAGGCCGCTTCTTCGTAGCGTTCTTGCACAGCAAGTTGTGTCATCTTCTCTTCTAACGTCTTGATAAGCCTTTTGCGTTTGGTGATAGAGGTTTTGGCTTCAAGGATGATGTTCTTATACACTTCCGGGGTTATTTTCCCCTCGCACGGTGCAAGGCATTTGCCTATCTGGTGAAATAAGCAGGCTTTGCCCTCTTTGAGACAGGATTTTCTCTGTATAAGCGGATAGACTTCGTACAATGCATCAAGTAGTGCTCTGCCTCCTGAGGGGAAGGGCCCGTAGTAGGTGATATTTTTCCCTTTAATAATTTTGCGTGTGATCTCAAAACGTGCAAAGGGTTGTGCTTCGTCAATGTAAATGTAAGGGTAGGTTTTATCATCACGAAGCAAAATATTGTATTTGGGTTTAAGCTGTTTAATGAGTGCATTTTCCAAGATAAGCGCATCTTCTTCTGTTTCTACAAGGATGTATTCCAGTCTTGAAGCTTCCTGAAGCATTTTCAGGATACGCGAACTTTGCGCTTCATTGGGTTTAAAAAGAGGGGTAAAACGCCAATAGTTTTTGACTCTGTTTTTAAGGTTTTTTGCTTTGCCCACATAGAGCAATTTACCTTTCTCATCAAAGTATTGGTATACCCCCGCAGAAGAGGGAAGATTTTGTACTACCGATTGCATGTGATCAGTGTTTTGATGTGTTCAAATCTGGCTTTAAGTTCTGCATCTTGCGGCAGTTCAAAATCACCCGAGGCACGTTCTTCATAATGAGGTACCGTAGTGTAAGACGTTTTTTCTTCAGGCATCGCATAATACCTGCTGTGAAAGATAATCACTTTGTCAGCCTGCATCTCTTCACAGCTTTTATCGTGCGTGCAGAGTTGGGTTAATAGGCTTTTTAATAAATCTCTATTATAATTGAGTTCCATTTTAAAACCCGGATGTGTGACCGCTATGAAAAGTGTGGCATCTTTGATGTAGATAAAGGCAATCGCTTTTTGCCATTTATTGCTTAAAAGACCGATATACTTCTCATAACACGCTTGTCGTTTTAATGATTTAAACTGAGGTAAAGAAGATAAATGAGACAAAATCATACTGGCTATTTTCATGCGTCGATTATAGCATTATTTTGCTGTATCGTATTGGCAGGCTGTGGATATAAAACAGATCCGGTGCATGTTCCTGATACTGCAGAAACAAACCAAACAGTACAGATAAAAGGATAGACGTGGTCAAGTATGATGTGTTGATTATCGGTGCAGGTATTGCAGGATTGTATGCAGCGATGCAGTTGCCTACTAGTAAAAAAGTCTTGGTGGTGTGCAAAGATATACCTTGGGAGTGCAATACCTTTTATGCGCAAGGAGGCATGGTCACTGCGCTTGATGAGTCCGACATTGCCCTGCATGTGTTTGATACCATGGAAGCAGGCTCCTATCATAATGATAAAAAAGCCGTTGAGATACTCTCACGTACTTCTTTGGAGACGACAGCAGATATCATCGCTAAAGGGATGCAGTTTGATACCAACGATAAAGGTAAACTGCTTTACACCAAAGAGGCTGCGCATTCTGTGGAGCGTATCATCCATGCGGGCGGGGATGCTACCGGGCGGTATATGCACTATTTTATGATGGTGCAAAACAAACATCAGTTGCAAAGAAATACCTTGGTGTACGATCTGCTCATAGAAAATGGCAGATGTTATGGTGTCAAAGCAACGGTCAATTATGAACCAACCACTATTTTTGCCGATGATGTGATTATCGCTTCAGGCGGTATCGGATCACTCTATGCATATAATACAAACTCCCGTACTGTTAGTTCTGA
>JAABRH010000077.1 GCA_011391015.1 Sulfurovum sp. | reverse complement strand
CGATAAAAGGTGTATTTTTTGGTGCATTGGTAGGGGATGCACTGTGTTTGGGCAGTCATTATGAATATGATGCACAAAAAATACTGAAGGCATACGGTAACAAACCCATAGAAAAATTTATGAGTCCGGGTGAAATGATGGGTGGTCAAACACATGGCATCGGGTGGGGTGAGCGAAATTATCATCCCGGTAAGAAAGCAGGGGGTACTACAGATTATGGAGACTATAACATCTTGGTGCTTGAGCATTTGGCTGCGATAGCTGAACCACCGCGTGAATTTGATGTTGCCGCACTGATTCCGCATTGGATGAATAGACTTACACACAACTGGGGTTCTTGGATCTGTACAATGACACGTGAAACATTTGCACAGGTTCAAGCAGGAACAAGTGTAGAAAAACTTGGAGGCATCTCCAATGCAATGGCGATCCGTCATGTGGCAGCCCATGGCTACTATGATGACGAAGAGACTTTAGCGGCAGTAGCCAGAAAAGCAATGTTTACCCATACCAGTGAAGAAGCACTCAGCGGAGGAGAATTTTTTGCGCGTGTTACACACAGGGTCATCCACGGTATGCATCCGCGTGATGCCATCGAGAGTGTTGCTGCTCGGATGAGTCCTTTTATACAATCAAAAGTTTCTCAAGCTATCGCAAAATACCATGAAGCAATCGATCCACTCAGTACGCTGTCTGGTGAGCCATTTGTGGATGATTTGGCACTAACATCCATGGCAAGACTTTGGGATATAGGGCGAAGTGAGCCTATTAGAGTAGGAAAAGCAAGTCCGACAGAGGGTACTTTACCCGGAGCAGTCTATTTCATACTGAAATATGTGGATGAAGAAGATGGACTTAAAAAAGCCTTGCAAGCCAATGCGATGGTCGGGGGAGACAATGCCTCGCGTGCTATTGCCATAGGAATGGTATTGGGCGCACATGCAGGCATCAAAGCGGTTCCATCTGACTGGAAAGAAAGTTTAGATGACTATCTCTATTGTGATGATTTACTGAACACATTACCGTTAATGAAAATATAAAAAGTAATGGATAGACTGTATGAAGATTGAATTAAAACCTATCGCGACTATTTGCTCACCGTATTGTGAATTGGTCAATATGCCCATACAGCCCAAAGGGGCAAAAGAGGTGTATGCAACCATCGTGTTTGATGAAAGATACACAGAAGGGCTGAAGGATTTGGATGGGTTTTCGCACGTCTATTTGATCTATTATTTTCATAAAGCAAAAGAGCCACAACTTTCGGTCATACCTTTTACGGATGAGACACATACCCCAAGAGGGGTATTTTCCACACGCACCCCCTTACACCCTAACAGTTTGGGACTTTCAGTTGTCGAACTTGTAGGGGCAGAAGGGAATGTTGTTACCATCAAAGGGGTGGATATACTCGACGGCACACCGCTTTTGGACATCAAACCCTACATAGAAAACTTCGATAAAGTAGAGGGTGAAGTCCGTTCAGGCTGGATGAAAGCTACCAAAGAAGAGGTATGCAACAAAAAGTCTGATGCACGATTTGTGCCGGATTTAGAAATGGGCTAAGAGGTTTCATCTTCATCATCCCTTTAGTATTATAGGAGCGTTTTATGTCACAGGTATTAATGATGCTTTTGTTACCCATAGGGCTATATACCTATTTTTTTGTAGAGAGAAAAAATAAACGTGCCTATCAGGAGACGTTTGATCTGTTTTCCCAACACATATCTCAGGATGCAAAGTTAAGCGATGTTGAGAAAATGCAGCGCTATAAAGCCATGCTTCTTACCAATGGCTACACTATTACTGAAGAGACAAAGACACGCATCGTAGGCGAAAGGAAGATTTTGAGTTTAGGACTTATGATGATCGGTATGGGGCTTTATGTGGTGGGACTTTTGATTTATATTATTTACTATTACAGTTTGCAAAAACCACATATCGTAATCTTTACGGTGGAAAGTGTTGCGTGAGTACCTACGGTCTATCCGTAGGTAAGAACATAGATTATGCCGTATAGAGGTGTTTTGCTTTTTGAACGTGGAAGTTTAGACCGATCTCTTTTTCTGTGCATCCCAGTGCAAGCGCTACCATTTGCGGCATGTGAAGTACTGGAAGCTCTACATCTCGCCCCATCGTTTTACTGATACTGTCTTGATACGTGTCCATTTTGAGATGGCACAGCGGGCAGGGGGTTACCATCATGTCTGCATTGTTATCCATCGCATCAAGGAGAGCATTACCTGCTAGGACTTCTGAGGTGTGATTAGCCTGAAGTTCCACATGGAAACCACAGCATTTATTTTTGCTCTCGTAGTTTACCGGATGCCCCTCAAGTGCCGTGATGAGACGATCAAGTGAGTTAGGATTGTAAGGATTTTCGTGACCGTTTGCATCCTCATGCAGCTCTGATGGACGTATGTTGTGGCAGCCGTAAAACGGTGCGATGTTCAAGTGGCTAAGAGGTACAGTCACTTTGTCTTTGACGTTTTCAAGCCCATACTCATCAATGATGGCATAGAGAAAGTGCTTGATCTCTGACGTACCTTTGTACTCCAAGCCCACTTCAGCAAGTTTTTCATTGACTCTGGCTTTAAGTACAAGGTCTTTGTCCAGTGCGTGTTTGGTCATGGCAGAGTTCAGCTGACAGGTGTTGCAGATGGTTATCATCGTAAGACCCAGTTTTTCGGCATAGCAGATATTTCTGGCATTGAGTACGTGTGCTAAAAACTCATCGAAGTCTTGCAGGTGGCTTGCACCGCAACAAGAAGCTTCTTCAAGTATGGTGATCTTAATGCCAAGTTTCTCTGCTACGGCGAGGGTAGAAGAGAGTAGTTCGGGTGTAGATTGTTTAGCAGTACAACCTGTAAATAATGCATAGTGTAGTTGGCTCATCTTCTCTCCTTACAGTTTATTGGTTTGTGAAATTTCGATGAGTTTTTGGACTTCATCGAGGTTTTTGATCTTAGGGATACTGTTGATAAACGGTATGCCTGAATGCCAGTGTATCTTTCCGCTTTTCATCATCTTGAATGCTGTACCCATATGTTTGAGTGTACCTAGATACCCTTCAGAGTAGGTTACAATATCGGCTTCATCCAAGTAGCCTGTTTTCATCATGCCTCTTAAAAAGCCTTCTGCGTGACGTGTTGCTACGTTGCTTTGGGCTACACCGCGTACAAACTGCAGGTTGTGCAGCTTGCCGATTTTCTCGATCGGGTTGATCTCTTTAGGACAGGCTTCCGCACACTCAAAACACTTCACACAGTCCCAAACACCTGAACCCATCTGGGCTGTGATAGCAAGTCTCTCATCGCCTGCAGTGTCTCTTGTATCGACGGTAAATCGATACGCGGCATTCAGTGCAGCAGGCCCTAAGAAATCTGGATTGACTTCAAGAGCAGGACAGGCGTAGTGACATGCCCCGCACTGGATACACAAATCAGAATCCATGAAGTTGTTAAACTCTTCGATGCTTTGTTTCGTCTCATGTGCAGGACGAGGGTCAATATCTGCTACCACATAGGGTTTGATAGCGGCGTGTTTTTCCCAAAAGTCTGATTTGTCGATGATCATATCTTTGATGACGCGTTTTTTGGAGCTTGGCTCTAGGGTAATGTCATTGTCAAAAAGATCAAGCAGCTCGATGGCATTTTGTTTACATGCCAACACCGATTTGCCGTTGACTTTGATAGCACATGCGCCACAAATACCATGACGGCATGAGCGTCTGTAAGAGAAACTTCCGTCATGTTCCCACTTGATTTTATTCATCAGATCAAGGATGAGCTCATCTTTCCCTACTTCCATTTCATACTGTTTAATATAAGGAAGATAATCGGTCTCTGCATTAAATCTAAATGCCTTGATAGTTACTTTTCTCGTTGTATTGTTTTGATTTACTGTTTCACTCATCATGACCTCCTTAATAGCTTCTTTCTTTAGGTTCAAACTTGCCTAAAACCACATCACCCCATTCAGTACGGACTTCGTAGTCTTTGTCCATGTAGGCATAGGTGTGTTTGAGGAATTTTTCATCATTTCGTGTAGGGAAGTCTTCACGGAAGTGACCGCCACGGCTCTCTTCACGCACCAATGCACCCACTACGATAAACTTGGCAGACTCCAGCATATGCCCAAGCTCGATAGCTTCTTGCAAGTCTGTGTTAAAAGTGTTGGACTTATCATCGATACGAATCTGTTTATAGCGCTGTAAGAGTTCGTCTATGAGCGTAAGCTGTCTTGTAAGTGACTCTTTGGTTCTAAAGACACCCGCATCTGCTGTCATACCGTTTTGAAGTTCAGCTCTGATGCGCGGTACGGTTTCGTTTCCGCCAGAAGTTTTGATGCTGTGCATTTCGTTTATAAAGGTATCTGCATCGCTCAGTGTTGCTTTGCGCAGTGTGATGCCTTCATCGATTGCTTTGATCATGTTTTCTCCTGCATGACGTCCAAAGAGCATCGCTTCAAGCACCGAGTTTGCGCCCAGACGGTTTGCGCCGTGTACAGAGACACAGGCACATTCACCCGCAGCGTAAAACCCTTCTACCATTTCTGTAGGAGATTTACGTACTTGACAGTTGATATTTGTTGGAATACCCCCCATGGAGTAGTGCGCCGTAGCTGAAATGTGGATTGGCTCTTTGAGCATATCCTGTCCTTGAAATGCGATAGCAAGTTCACGAAGCTCAGGCAGTCTGGTGAGGATGATCTGCGGGTCAAGGTGCGTGAGGTCGATGTTCACTGACTGACCGTCTTTACCCACACCTCTTCCTTGTCGTACCTCTTCCATGATGGCACGGCTTACCACGTCACGTGATGCAAGCTCCATCGCATTGGGGGCATACTTTTCCATAAACCGCTCACCCAAACTGTTAAACAAACGACCGCCTTCACCGCGCGCTGCTTCAGAGATG
>JAABRH010000076.1 GCA_011391015.1 Sulfurovum sp. | reverse complement strand
GGGGCGAGTAAAAGTAAATGGATCGCCAAACTCTTAACAGACAGAATAAAGCCTTATGGGGTATTTGCACTCAAAGAAGAGGATGTGTTGGAGTATACCAAAGATATAGATGTCAATGAGTTTGCAGGCATAGGAAGAGCCATCTCTAAAAAATTGGAGAGCTATCACATTAAAACACTAGGACAACTCAGGCAAGCACCCAGCCTGCTTACTGCTTATGGTAAAACAGGCAGAGAGTTGTACCACCGTATCTGTGGTACCGATAATGAAAGAGTGATACCCTACTCGAACAGAAAAGGCATAGGCATCAGTAGAAACTTTAAAGCTATACTGGAGAGAGATGAGATCCATAGACGGGTCATCATACTTGCGAGGTATCTAAGTTACACCATCACCAAACTGCATCTCAACCCTACAACATTTTATTTTAAGATCAGATATGAGTATGGCATCAAAAATTCACAATCCATAACAGTCAATAGACTTTTTAATGAACACTTCCTCATAGAGCTTGCAAAAAACATGATACAACAGCTTGATATCCATCCTCATTTCAAGATCCACTATATCGCTATCAGTGCCTCAAACTTTGCAGACAGCAACAATCTTAAGACCTTTTGTTTGATGGAGTATGACAAAGATGTGAAGTTTGCTGCTTTGAATGAAAAGCTGTTAAAGGTGAGGGATAAGTATGGGGTGGATATTGTGAGGTATGGGAGGGAGTACTCTTGCTTGTGATCTCTTTTTACCCAAGTAGAAAATTTTTTACTTTTCAAACTTTATCTGGCCCACAATGTGCATAAAAAAATCTTTACTCCAAATATCTAAAACTCTATGATCTGAAATAAAAACTTCAACATCTCTTTTGGCAGCAGCAACATCCAGGTCATCTATTCGTTTTTTCAATAACGCTAAAATATATGCTTCATCGATATCTGTAGGTATCGTAACTTCTTGTTTTTCTTGCCAACTGCAACTTTGATGAAGTCTTGCCCTCAGGTGATTGATATCCAATTCACAGCCTTGAGATACATACCATACCAAATCATACCAATCTCTTCCTTTCGGTCTACTACTCCAATTTCTACAAAGAATAGCATGCATTTTACCTGCAAACAGTGAAGGAAGTGTCATTGTGTTTACCATAAAGGGGGAAGGTACCAACAGTGTCTTCTTCTGGCTTTTAAAATCAAGAGGCGGTTGAGTATCTACTTCAAACTTTATTTTAACGAGCCTTCCCTGTCCAAATGTCTTTACTATATCTTCCGGTGCCTCTATATTTAAAAGATGTTGACTTGTATTGCCTTTTAAGAAGGCTGATTTTATAGTTCCCTCTGTGTTCTTTAACTGAATAGTTACTTCAAATCCAAAAGAGTGTAGTGCTTCTATTACGGCATCCTCATAAATACCTAGATCAAACGCAGCGTTTGCTTCTATCAGTGAGAAATCAAGATCTTCAGAAAATCTATCTAACCCATACAATATGCGTAATGCCGTTCCTCCGTAAAAGACCGCATGATCAAAAAACCCTGCTCTATATAGCCCTAATAGAACAATCTCTTGAAGGATCTCTCTCAATGCTTCATAGGTTTTTTCTGCGGTCGAGAGATCATATTTCTCTAACATCTTGGCTATAGCAGGATGAACATTAGGCACTTTTTTTCCTTTTAGCAATGAGTTTGCTTATATTTTGTAAATTAGATGATTTGTAAGCTTCTGCAATGGTTGAGATAAGTTCGGTATCCAAATCAATTAAGGCATTCCACTCTATCCGCAGATCATATTCCAAATATGCAGCCAATTTTTCCTGAGACAATCGTCCTATACCCCTGTCCGAACGTATTTTGTCACATAGTGCTTTTTCCGGAGTTGCTATAAGTTTCCCCCCATTGTTGCTGTCATAAATCCAATCTACCCCCATGGCATATGCTTGAAGAGGTACCGGTTTGTAAGAAAATCGTCCCAGGTCTGTCTCGAAGACTTTTTTCCCACGCAATGTGGCAGAGGTAATCTCATATACTCTTTCGGGTATAAGCCCATAATGAGCTAATGCATATTCATAGGAAACATAAGAAGGTGCATAGAGTATATTTGCGACAGAGATTATATCTGCATGTTCTTTTTGATAATCTTGACCAAAAGTATAGATACCTTTTTTAAGTCGTATAAGTTCACCTTTTTTAACCATATAACTGATTTTTGCATTAACATTGTTTATTGTTGCTGACAATAACTGTTCTAATTGATCATGAGTAAATACTGGTGTTGTTATTTTTTTTCTAAGTTGCATAATATTCATATTTATATCATAGTATAAATTTTACTAAAAGTATATAGATAATACAATTTTTTTGTTTTATCTGTTTAAATATAAGGAGCTAAACTAGTTTAAGAGGCATAAAGTGCTAAGAAGGTACGATAATACCGATGAAATGACATAAAAGGCTGTATAAAAGTACTGCTGACATTTGCATTCTTGTCATTTGCAAATGACCATACATGGTTGACCAAAGCACCATATTCTAAGAATCTACAAGTGAATTCATTCCCTCACCCGTAAATCAAAGAGGAGAATTCACCACTTTATACACTACTGTATTACCTTGATAATAAGGCTGATAGTAACTAGAACCACATTGCTTGTAACTAATCCCATTTTTAACAAATACTGTACAAGTAGTTGGCATAGAAGCCGCAGCAACCATAGAACCTACAGCCACAGCTGCTGACCAGGCAACAATAGCTCTTCCTCCATAGTAGCCATAATGTCCGCCTCCACCATAATAATGGTTTACATTGACATTTCTGTTAACGTTCACATTTCTATTTACGTTCACATTTCTATTTACGCCGCCATCTACACGAGCACCGCCCCTTGCTTCAGCAGTATTCCAAAGAGAAAAATTCAACTGAGGCACTTCACTGTAGCCGTTCTTTGCCTGAAAATCCGAGTTAATATTCACAGAAGGAGAGAAGAAGCCTATCATTGCTGCAACTACTGCAAACTTGACTAAAAATATATTTTTCTTTTTCATCATTTTTCCTTTATTCATTTGAACTCACAACTGATATTTCTACCGCATCTTTAGGTGCAGTAAAGATAAAGTCACTATCTGAGATCTTGGGATTATCTTGCCAAGTGATCGAGGTGCTCAGAGCAGGATGCCCTTTTATTGTTTTATCAAAGATACTATAGGTTTTTACCAATGGTTTTTCGCCTGTTGCGATCCAAATGTGTACCTCTGCAGTATCATCGCTAAAAGCCACGTAATCACATTCTGTACCGCCAACCATCATTTTTCCGAAGTATTTGCTTTTTTTGAATTTAAAACGTCTGTCCATGTCAGAATAGACCATTTGTGCCAAAGGTGCCTTGATGCCATATACTTCAAAAATAAGGTCAAGCGTACCATCAATCGTCTTTGGTGTTTGAAGCTGCGCATAATAACCGAACTCATGGTCCATCATTGTAAACATGCCGTCATTAAGATAATTGCTTCTGTTTCGAATGCTTCCTTTGGTATCTACACGAAGCTTATCTGGTCTATCAACTTTTACTGATACATCATGTCTGTACTTCTGCCTTAAGATCACACCATCCTCTACATCATCATCAAGGACAACGGCATTAAAAGCATATTTATCTATACTGCCAACATATTGATATGCCTTGTTAAGTATGTCTTTGGCAGACTGCTCTGCTGCAAAAAGGCTTGTTCCACCAACCAAAAATACAAACCCTGCTGCAAAGAGGAACCTACTGTATAATTTCATTTTTATATCCTGTTTATAAAATTTCGATTAGAACTTAATACTGACACCCAGTACAGCACCATTTAAAGTAAGGTCTTCCACGATCGCACCATCTTCCATATCATATTCTAGATATCGGTAACCCAGTTTAACATCACCCCAGTCATAACGGTAACCAATTCCGGCAAACGCTTGCCAGCTTAGTTGTGAATCACCCGTACCGATATCGGCTTCATAAGGAACGTACCAGTGCTCATTAATATTCATATGGCCTTTTACTCCAACCAAAAAGTCTGTGAAGTCTTGTGAAGCGGACAGATTTCGATTTACGAAAAGTTCCGTATCGAGATCAACCTCAAGGTCCATATAACGCACACCAGCTATCACATCAAGGATCCCGCTATCAGTGTTAAATACATTGTAACCGACACCTGCATTGATAAGCATTGCTTTCATATCCAAATTAACTGTAGCTACATCATTATTAGGAAATGTATGATTTTTACTATTTCCTAAATCAACATAAATAAGATCTCCGTAGACTGACCATGTCTCATTTCTGCCCGAATAACCACCCATAAATACCATTTTAAGATTATCGATGATTTGTTCTGCATCTACACTGCTGTCACCTGAATTAGGGAATGGTGTAGTAGCAGAGATACTAGGGAGCCAGCCATAGATAGAAATTTCATTTTTCCAAGCATTTGTTTCTGCTACAACAGGTGTTTCCACAACCGGTTCTGCCGGAGCGATATCTCCACCTGCCACTGCCAAACTACTTGCAACAAGTGCACTCATCATGATTTTTTTCATTTCATTTTCCTTTTTATTGACTCGACTTTATTTTTAACACAACCCATTCTATTAAGAGTTAAGCCCCTAGTGTGGCCCACCCTGCATATGATGTATGGGCTTGCCATCGACTGCAGTTGCTTCTGAGTTCCCAAGCTTTTTGATGTCCTCTTCGCTTAATTGTGGACGATCAATTTTAACCGTGAGTTTATTGAGTTTGGCAGTGAGGGCAAATGGCGGTTTATAGTCTGCATCATTGACACCTGTAAGCGTATCTGAGCCAATATCAAAACTCTCATCCCATTGAAGTATCATCGGTAATGTGCGTTTCATCTCTTGGGTATCAACAACTTCTCCGTCAACTTTCAGTGTTCCTGTACCCGATCGCCCTAGACCGCTCATATTGTTGTACGCTAGCGTACCTGCGCCAAGACCGTCATATTTGAAATCAAATTCTACAACATGT
>JAABRH010000075.1 GCA_011391015.1 Sulfurovum sp. | reverse complement strand
TCCGTCAACTGCCAGTGACTATACCAAAATGTTTTTATGGTCGGAGAATCTATTTTCTGATACCTTTGCTTAATAGGCAGTGCTAAAGTTTGTAGGATGCATTTTTTACATCCTACAAACTCATCAAAACCTTATAATCTAACATATTTTATAAAGTATTCAAGTTCAAATAGAAATGTGTTTTTTCTTTAAAATAACTTTAAGAATCACTCAAAAAAGTTTGTCCAAGAAAATGTTGGTGTGGCTAAACCGTGCCTTTTTTCTCATATAAAGAATTAAATGTCAATCATAAAGTTATATATTTTATAAGGTTTTGTAAAATCATTCAGATGTTAATGTAAATTTCATACTTACTTCATACAATAATATTATACTCACAACATGAAAGCCATGAAAGACTCTTATCCCTTTTTGATACTTCTGGTTTTCTGGTAACTTTTTATTTTAGAGTGTATCATTCTCCCTTGTCTGTATGCTTCCTTTAATCTTGTCCAAAACTTTAAAAAGTTACCTTCTCTTAAAAATCATAATAACATCTATTAAATGATTATCTATCAAAACCTCATAAAGTTATATATTTTATATGGAATTTAAGTTCAAATATTTTGAAGTTTTATTGCTATACAATTTTTATTAGCACTATTTAAATTCATTTAAAGGAAGCACACATGCTAAAAAAGATTTTTTTAGGGGCAGTAGTTTTCGCAATAGCTATACAATTTATCCCTTACGGAAAAACACACAGTAATCCTCCTGTTGTCGGAGAACCAACATGGGATTCACCTCGTACCAAGGAGCTCTTTGATAGGGCGTGTGTCGACTGTCACTCTCATGAAACAAAATATCTATGGTATAGCAATGTTGCTCCGGTCTCATGGTTGATTGAACGTGACATAGAAGAAGGGCGTGAACATTTTAATGTATCTGCATGGGGGAAACAGAAGAAAAATGAGGGTGAAGATTCTGCAAAAGAAGTACGTGAAGGCAGTATGCCACCATGGTTCTATCTCCCAACCCATCCAGAAGCTAGACTTACTGATGTAGAGAAAAAAGAGTTAATTACCGGATTGGAAAAAACCTTTGGGAAGGAAGAAGAGGAGGAATGAATCCCTATAAAGTTAAGCGTGAGAGTGTTGTCCAGCTTACTGATCTGCCTAATATTGGTAAGATTCTTGCACATGACTTGAAATCCATAGGGATTAACCATCCAGATCAGTTGAAAGGGCAAGACCCCTATAATCTGTATGTCAAATTATGTAAAGCATTTGGAGAGAGACAGGATCCTTGTATGCTTGATGTACTCATGTCAATTACTGATTTTATGAATGGCAGACAACCTCGTGTATGGTGGGATTATACAGATGAGCGCAAACGTGTTTATGGCGATAAAATCAATATTGAAAAAGTAAAACAGTCCCATCACTGAATTATTATTTTTTTAAAAAGTGAAGATAGAATTCCAAATATAAATTTAAGAAAAAACTAAGATAGCACTGTAAACATTAGTGGTATATTTTTGTAACGTAAACGACGAAAAAGTTTACAAAAAAAGACCCAAAGTTGTCAAAATTATTTTACAAAAGTCGAGTCTCGATGGTGTTTTATAGGGACTTAACCTCTTGTCTAACTAGCTCATAAGCCGGAGGTCGAGGGTTCGAGTCCCTCTCTTACACCATCAAAATTATGAACAATCCCCTTATTTACTTACTCTCTGAAGATTTATCAATAGCATTTTACATCATTGTATTTTCTTGTTTTTGAGCCACGGGTCTAACTTTTTGTCCCAAATTTGTCCCGGTTTTGGCACAATATTTTATATAAAGATTTTAAAGTTATCAGAATGAGATTTGAAGGGTGTTTGAAGTTTATCTAAGAGGTTGGTATAGGAAAGCTTTTAATACTTCTTTACAAGCTTTTTATACCAATACTATTTCCTTATAAAATGAGCTATATAGAACATTCTATAAGGTTTTCTATTGAAGGGGTATGATTTATGCCTCGCAAACACCGCTACAGCGGATAACCTTATAAAATATGTTAGATTATAAGGTTTTCAAAAATTAATATGATTAGTTTATAGAATAATTCCATAATCACGTATATATAAAATGAATTTCACATTTTTTTGACATTTTTATAGTAAAATTTTTTCGTCAATAGGGAAATTGAATTAATACAACATCATAAGGGAAGTTTTATGAAAAAAATGAGACACGGATTTACAATGATTGAATTAATCTTTGTAATAGTAATTATTGGGATCTTGGCAGCCGTAGCAATACCGAAATTAGCAGCAACTAGAGATGATGCAAAAATATCTCAGATTATAGCGAATTCAAAAACCTTATTTAGTGATTTGAATTCCTACTATTTGGCTGTAGGAAATAAAGTGTGGACTGATGCGAATACAACTATAGATCTTGCTACAAATGTTCCACTATATGAAGGTACTGATGCGTGTACTCCTGGAGCAACAGGCCAACTTGCAGGTGGTTATTGGGTAATATGTGATGAACCATCAGGTACTCCATGTATTGGATTTGCTCCAAATGCTACTGGAACACAATTAGCAATAGTTAGTCAAGTAAGAACAGCCAGTCCTGTATGTAATGCCGTAGTAACAGATTCTGCAATTATAGCTTTAGCTGGTTCAGTGCGTGGTACACCAAAGACTCATCAACTAGGTGGATATCAAGTAGTTCGTTAAAGTTTAATAGTTACAAAAACCCTACATTGTAAACCTTGTAAAATATATAACTTTATGAGGTTTTGAAGCTATTCAAAATAAGTACAAAAAACGCTACAAACTCTTTAGATGACTATACTTAAAAACCTTTTCAAATGTAATAGACTTTGAAATTTTATTTTTTGACATATTTATAATTCAACCAAGGTATACACTCATGGATTTAAAAATATTAGAACATCGGGCTAAGGCATTTGATTATATATTTGATGCTGTTGTCGTAACAGATGCAGAAGGAACCATTATAGATTGGAATATTGGTTCTGAATTGTTGTATGGTCATACAAAAGAAGAAGCTATTGGACAGCCTGTCAGTATTTTGCATGTTCCAGAAGATCTTGAATGTGTTACGACACTTATTTTATCAGCAGTAGAAAAATTTGGGAAATGGAGTGGGGAAGTAAGATATTTACATAAAGATGGTCATATCGGTTGGATTGAGTCAATGTGTGTACCTATTTTTAATGATAATAGCCAGATGATTGGTGCATTAGGGATCAACCGGGATATTACTGCTCGTATAGAAGAGACTAAACGACTTCATGAAAGAGCACATTTTGATGAACTTACGCAACTTCCAAATCGTTATCTGTTACTTGATCGTCTTAATCATTTAATCGAACGCTCTGAACGTAATAAAAGTACTTTTGCGCTTTTTTATATCGATATGGATGGGTTCAAGACCATTAATGACAGTAAAGGGCATGCATTCGGAGACAAGGTCTTAAAAGAGACCGCATCGCGTCTTTTGCAACCGATTCGTAGTTCAGATACGGTTGCAAGAATAGGAGGAGATGAGTTTATTATTATATTGGAAAATACTTCTGACAAAGATGATCTCTCAAATATGGCAGAAGCAATTATTAAAAGAATATCAGAACCTTGCAGGATTGATGGTGAAGAAGTCCAGATGGGTTGCAGTGTTGGTATTGCTACCTTTCCAGAGAGCGGCACCACAATAGATGCTTTGCTACTGCATGCAGACAAAGGTATGTATAAAGCTAAGCGAAAAGAACGTGGTACTTATCATTTTTAGAAAACTTTAATAACTTTCATTATGACTATAATTCTAGAAATTATTCCTATTTTGACTCAGTTTTTGACCTAGAATATTTCACGGATAATTACAAGGCCTCCTATTGTAGTACATTGTGTTTATTTAACCAAAAAATCATATGGTCGGAGGTGTATATTTTGGTGTAGTTAGATTGTATTTTTTATTTTAGAGCGCATCTTTCTCGCTTGTCTGTATGCTTCCTTTAACCTTGTCCAAAACTTTAAAAAGTTACCTTCTCTTAAAAATCATAATATTATCTACTCAACTTTCGCACATAAATTCCAGTAAATTTTCCTACCAAAATATATCTACGAAACCCCATAAATAGGCACTTTTGAGTATAATTTGGTTACCACAACTAAAGAATACAAGGCGTTTTTATGGGACTTGACAATCATATCGAAAGTGCAGTGAAATCTGTATTAAAAAATCCAATTTTATCTGTATTGCGAGAGATACATATTGCACAATTGTTAAAACAAAGTAATTTTGTAAAGCGATCCGTTGGTCATTCTCCGTTCTTGATCCTTTTGCACTTTGTCTATATGTTGCTCATGAGCAAACGCCAGTCAGCGTTTATCAAACAGAGCAATGATGCCTACGGTAAAGACACCTATTATAGATTTGTGCAGTCGCTAAAATACAACTGGCGAAAACTATTGCTATTGAGCTCAACAGCATTGATAGAGAAAGTGCAGCCACTGCACAAATTTGGTGAGCAACGTCTTCTTATTATTGATGATACCGTAGAATCCAAGCGTGGCAAGAAGATAGAGGGAAGCTGCAAAAGCTTATGGAGCAATAAAGACCACAAACTAATCAACGGTTTGAATATTGTCTCTCTTAACTATGCTGATTCCCACTCAACCTTCCAGCTTGATTTCGCTATCAAAATGAATGAGGCTAAACGAAAAGAGCTTACAGAGTTCACGAACCCACTTCATCACCGCAGCAATGCGTATAAGCGCAGAGAAGAAACATTGAAAGGAAAGAATACTCTTGCCCTTGAAATGCTAAATAGAGCCCTTAATAATGGAATAGATGCTGACTACTTGCTTGTGGATAGCTGGTACGCCAAACCAAACTTTATCAAAGAGGCTGTAGCTCTTGGTATGCCTGTTATCGCACGCATAGCAAATAATGAACGTATTTGGAACTTTAAAGGTAAACATAAGACACTGGGTAGCATGTATAACGCACTTTCTAAAGTGCGACACAGTGCTCACGGACGTCACGGAAAGATACGTTATACCTATTTTGCTACAGTAGCTGAGCATAAGGAACTCGGTAGAGTAAAGTTAGTCTTTTTACATACAGGTAAAGACCTGATTGTATTCATCTCTACCGACTTGGCATTATCAGCTGGAGATATCATTACAACTTACAAAAAACGCTGGAATATTGAGCAGGGGTATAAAGACTTACGGGAACACTTTGGTTTAGGCAAAGAAGAAAATAGACTCTATGAGGCACTCGTTGCCAACATAACACTTTCAATGTTTGCCTACAACATCACCAGTTACATAAACCGCCTAAGCAATGAACCCAAAACACTAGGGGAACTCTTTAGGGAGTTAGAATGTGAACTTGAAGCTCTTGTGATATCTATGCAGCTTTTTATTCAGATCTTGACAAATATCGCCGATATTGAAAATGTTGTCAAGGAGAATAAAGATCTGCTACATATTATCGCTGTGCTGAGGGTATATACTCGAAAAGAGTTAGGTTTTATGTGCGAAAGTTGAGTTATCTAGGGACCGTTCAAAATTCTGTGTCAATCGGGTAAAATAACAAATACCCAAGGACACAGAAATGAAAATAGAAATAGATGTAGAGCAATTTGCT
>JAABRH010000074.1 GCA_011391015.1 Sulfurovum sp. | reverse complement strand
TACATCCCCGATGAGCCGCGCTATGGGATGATGAGTTTTTCCAGCCTGCTCGAAGTCATCGCCGACAAGTACCGTAACGAAAAAGCCCTGCTTGTTGAAAAAGCAGAAGAGATACTGCATTTTTTAAACCCAAAAGAAGACAAAATCCAGGCAACCAAACTCGATTTTAGCATCATCAGCCGTGTAAGCGATCAGGCAAAACAGCTTTTTGACACTCAGCATGGCGGCTTTAACAAAGCGCCCAAGTTTCCTCAAGCCTCTTTGTTGGATCTGCTTTTGGATGTCTATCGTATCACCAAGGAAGAAGAGACACTTCATATGGCGCTATACTCACTTCGGTGTATGGCAAAAGGCGGACTCAGAGATGTCATTGATGGCGGATTTTGCCGTTACTCAACCGACAATGAATGGCTGGTACCCCATTTTGAAAAGATGACATATGACAACGCGCTCTTGTGTGAAGTCTATCTGAAAGCCTACCATATCTCTGGAGATGATTTTTATAAAAAAGTTGCATTTGAAGGCATCGATTTTATGCTCAAACAGATGAGCGACAACCATCTCTTTTATGCCGCTTCAGATGCTGATACAGACGACAGGGAAGGTAAATATTTTGTTTTCACCTATGAAAAAGCCTTAAAATCTTTTACAAAAGCCGGCATCCCCGAAGAACATCATGCCGATCTTACTGCCGCACTGAACATCACACAAGAAGGCAATTTTGAGGGTAAAAATATCATTCGTATCAGTAACACTGCGGAGAAAAGCATACCCTACTTTGACGAAGCCATCGCAGCACTAAAAAAACGTAGAGAAAAACGTACCTACCCTTTTATAGATACAAAAATCATTGTTTCTTGGAATGCCATGATGATAAAGACGCTTTTTAAAGCAAGCCGTATCGATAGTAGCTACCTCAAACCTGCACTTAAATCCCTTGATGCCCTGCTTGAAAATATGTATATCCACTCAGAGCTTTTTCACTCGACACTTTTGGGCAAAAAACCGAAAATTAAAGCCTTTTTGGAAGACTATGCTTACCTTACCGAAACGCTGATAGAAGCCTATGAGAGTACACTTGATGAGACCCATCTCATCACAGCAACCAAACTAGCCAATGCAGCAATAGAAAAATACTACGAACAGGGCAAATGGAAATTCTCGCGAGGGGAGTTTGAAATCGATGAAGATATCCATGATATCTCCTACCCCTCTTCGGTTTCTACGATGCTTTGGGCACTTTATGGCATCTCTTCATTAGTCGATACGGTCTATAAAAAGTTTATCTTTAAAACCCTTGAGCGGTATTCTTATGATGTCATGCGCCAGCCTATCTCGACCCCACGCATGAGCCATATGGTGATACGTTATCTTAAAGATGACATTATCATCAAAGCAAAAGAAGAAAAGTTACACAAACATATCGCAGAACTTGACACACTTGCACATCCTTTTTCGCTTCTTAGAAATGACAGCAATGACGGCTTTATGCTCTGTAACTCAAGCGCCTGTTTTGGACATGAAAAGCATTTTTCAGATATTGTAGAACTACTCGAAAAAAGATAATGCCTTATCTCTTTTTTCTCCTTTTCCCTCTTCTTCTTTTTGCGCAAGGGGAGATGACAACACGTACACAGGTACTCATGGGAACTTTTGTGAGTATCACCCTTGAAACAGAGTACAATGCACAGATCACACAGGCCTTTGAACACATCAAGCAGATAGAGTCTTCACTCTCCAACTACGATCCTGATGCATCCTTATCGAAGCTCAATACAACACATCGCATCAAGTATAACCCCATATTGAGTGAAGCATTAACGCTCTCAACCTCCTATTACAAAGAGACCGATGGGTATTTTGATGTCACCATTGGTTCTATCTCAAAAGAGTTGTACCATTTTGGCGAGGACAAAACCTTTTCTCCCTCTAAAAAAGCCTTAAAAGCTGCCCATCTTGACATCCACGGCATCCACATCAACCCCCAGAGCATTAGCACAGAGGCAAATATCAGTATCGATTTAGGCGGTATGGGCAAAGGCTATGGCGCAGACAAGGTCGCAGCGTATCTTGAGGAGCAAAATATCTCCAAAGGGATTATCGCACTCAGTGGTGATATCAGATGTTTACACCTCTGTGAAATCGACTTGCAATCACCCTACTCTGAACAGACATTTGCCACCGTACAAAGCAAACTCCCTAACCTCTCAGTCTCCACCAGCGGCACCTACAGAAGATTTGCCACCACCAAAGAAGAGCACCACCTCATCAACCCCAAAACAGCCTTACAGGGACGTGAATTTGTCTCCGTATCACTCTTTACCACCGCAGACAATACAAAGATAGATGCCTACGCTACCGCCATCTCTGTTATGCCAAGAGACAAAGCGCTGCGCTTTCTTGAAAAGTTGCAAAGTATTGCTTTTGTACTGGTAGATAAAAACGGGAAGATACTCTATGGAAATACAAAAAATCTGATAGACATAAGATGGCTGGACTACAATGAAAATGCAAGTAAAGCCAGCAAGACCACAAAGGAAGAGACAAAGGCAAAAAGCGCAAAAAGCTTAAGCCACCCCGATACCACCCATCCAAACGAGATAGCGAAATAAGAAAAGATATCCAACAGTGCCAAGCCAAAAACAATCAGGGAAACGACCGCTGTCATTTTTTTTGAAACCCTAGTGCTAAAAAGCATGAAATGGGCTGCTACAAAGATAAGCATACCCATCGCAAAAAGATGGGGTGTTGCGACCTCTATGAGCCCGCGTACACTCTTGGCTTCAGGTGTGTGGATGATATCTTTGAGTGTATGATTGAGACTTTGAGCGCTATCTAGTCCTTGTGAGAGTAAAAAAAGCCACACACCACTTGCCAAAATCAATACGGCATAAAGAAGTAAATAGGTTATGGGTATCTTATAGAGTGCGATGAATTTCATGAAAACAACAATGTTTTTAAGACACTGCCCCCCAAGACAAACCCCAACACATGCCAGGTAACAAAAGTAGCTATCCATACAGGGATAAGCCATGCTCCTACAAAATAGGCAGAAAGCAGCGTCACAGCAGATAGCATACCCAAAACAAACACAAAATGCACCGCCCACCGCATGATGCGTCTGCTCCCATGGAGACGAATACTAATCGAAGTGAGTATTAGCAAGGAAAATAAGCTCATAAACAAATCACTATGCACCTGCAACAGCAAGGTATCAAGAAGCATAGGCTCAACAAAATTCTCTGCATCACCAAAAAGTGTCAATGCAACACTGTGCACGTCTGTACCAATCACATAAGCATGAAGCGCAATATCAAGCCCCAGATAAAGCAAGATAAAAAAAACCACTGCAGCCATTAAAGTAGTCAAGAGCCTTGTGTGTCCCAACTCTTTTGTGATTAAAAATTTCACAGGCTACTGCTTTAAAACGATTTCATAAATCGCTCTGGCGATCCTTGCACCTTCGGTAACAGACCGTGCAGAAAGCGTCGAACCGCTTACTGTAGGTATATCTTTGCCTACAGTAAGCAGTGCGGAACGCTCTTTGTTTTGCAGTTGAGACATCCAGGTTTTACCAGGGATATACTCCGGCGGTTCGCCAAATGCCATGATTTCCGTAAACCGTAATGTACCATTTGGCTCAAACGCATACAGCACCGTTGCTTTTTTAGAACGTACTTCTCTTGCGATGAGTACCGCAACCCCCAAACTTTTGGCTTCACCTCTGATATCATAATAGCGGTAGACCTTAGTTCTTACAGCTGTCTTCGCTCGATTTTGCACCTGTGAAAATTGTTCTTGAGTGAGTATAAGTTGTTTGGGCTCCACGGCACTCACGCCGCCAAATGAGCTTTTAATCACTTCATCAACTGAAGCATTGGTTTGGGCTGCAATGCTTTGGGAGAGGAGTATCCCAAGCAGCATCGCAAAGAAGAGTTGTTTCATTATCTGTCCGCGTATTAAAATATAAAGCCAAGTCCAAATGCAAATATATTGGTATCGATACTGTTGACTTCTTTCATGGTGTAGTCAGCCTTCAGTACGACCTGATCTGCAGGGAAAAAGTTTAGACCCATTGTAACAATTTCTGTCTGATATTTGTCTTCATTTAAGCCATCTACCGACTTTTCAACAGGATTATAATTCTCATATTGTGCAAACACAGGCATTTTGTACTCTATGCCAACCAGACCAGAAAGATCGTAAGAGATATTTCCGTAATATCCATTGGCTTGTTCAGCTGCTTCAGGACTTAACTTTTCTGCACCGTCTACAGTAGTCTGTGTGTAAAGTCCATAGGCTGAGAATGGGCCGTTTTCGTATCTTGCATGGATGTCAAATATCGTAGTATCAAGCCCTGAGACATCATTGATAGGGTCATTTTTAAGGTTTGAACCTCCGCCATAATACACAGAAGCACCTGCTGTCAATCCGTTTATACCCGTATAGTCCATACGACCTACAAACGCAGGATCAAACGGCGCATTGGCACTTGCACCCAGTCTTGCATTTCTTATCCATGTACCGTCTGGTTTCATAGTATGCTCATTGTTGATATTCAAAGCATTGATAACCCCTGCTGTATACTCAATACTGGTGGCATCAAACCGTCCATACACCAATGCACCATTTTCATGCCATGTACTTGGTAAAAGAAACTTTTCAATATCCGGTCTTTGTACGGTATTGAAAAGTGTCGGTTCATGTCTGAGGTTCACTAGACCCATCGGCACAAGCACATGACCCAGTCTCAAGTTTGCCTCTTTGCTAAGCAGGAAATCAAGATATAAAAACTCTACTACTACCTCGCCGCCGTCTTCAGCATTTGCTCCATGCTCAAACTCTATCTCTGTGTTTAAGACGATCCAGTCATTAAATTTGTAACCAAAATAGGTGATAAATCGGTACACATCGGCATAATCATCCCCATTGTCCGGATTGGCATAGAACATTTCACCATAGCCACCGATAGAAAGCGGATTTTTAGAAAAGTAAACTTTAGAAGCTGCCGGTCCCATACCGTTATAGCTTTTTTCTGTATCTACCAGTGTAAATCCGCCTGTTTGTGTTGCTAAAACCTCTTCAGTGAGTGTGCTGTTTTGACTCTCGAGTGCTTTGACTCTCTCTTCTAATGTTGCCGCTTGTGTACCGATCGCAAAAACTGCTGCCATACTCAATACGCTTGTCATTTTTTTCATGTTATTTCCTTGTTTTTAAGTTTTAAACTTTTGATAGTTGTTATCGAAATCGTAATGTAGCAAATTAAACTTAAACAAACTTAAAATGAAAACAAATATCAATATCTTGTATTTTTGCACTGTTTTTAATCTTTGTTTAAAGATTTTATGCTTTAATTGCATTTGATAACCATTATTAATATTAGGAAATACCATGAAAAAACAGACACTACTAGTCACAACGCTCGCCAGCCTTCTTCTTATAGGATGTGGATCAAGCGATTCCCAAGGGGTTGGATACGATCAGATCGCCTTAGGCGAACAACTCTACCATGATACAAGCTTGTCACAAAACAGAACCATGTCTTGTGCCACATGCCATGTCATCGATGCTGCGATGATAGATCCAAGAGAGACGTCAAATACACTGGGGGCTTCTTTGGGTGATGATGGCTTCTCCATCGCAGACAGAAATGCTCCGACAGCTGCCTATGCTTCTTTTTCGCCTGTATTTCACTTCGATATTGGTGAAGGACTCTTTATCGGCGGGCAGTTTTTAGACGGCAGGGCTGCAGATCTTACCG
>JAABRH010000073.1 GCA_011391015.1 Sulfurovum sp. | reverse complement strand
GTGTATCCGCCCTCTTCAAATGCCTTGCGGTATGGCTCAAGACTCTTTCCAGAAGCATTGTCTTTGATGTTCATGCGCAGCAGTCTGTTTTGCTGCAAGTCGGTAAACACCTCTGCACTTGAGCGAAACAGCATACTGCCTTCAAAGGCACGTTTGTACCACTCCCACTCTTTATGCATCGAAAAATGTGCTTTAAAATAATGCTCCCCCCAGCCCTTGTATTTGAGTGTTCTGAGCTGCTCAAGGGCGTAAAACTCTTTATAGGTTCGGTACCCCATGAACAGCTCATCACTGCCATCTCCTGTGAGCACCACTTTAAAGCCCTCTTTACGTACTGCTTTCATCAAATAATATAGCGGCAACATCGCAGGATCTGCCAACGGTTCATCCAGTAAAAGCATGACCTCATCAATCGTTTCGAGAAATGCTGCTTTGTCAAACGCCACTTCATGATGCCTAGAGCCTATGTGTTCAGACACTCTGCTTGCAAAAGGACGCTCATCGTACCTTTCATACCCCTCATACCCTATACTGTAGGTATGAATCTGCTGATGCGCTGATGCCATTGCCGCGATCAAAGAAGAGTCAAGCCCTCCTGAAAGCAAGCAGGCAAAAGGAACTTCGCCCGGTAAACGCAGGGAGACAGAGTCCAAAAGCACTTTTTCAAGTGCACGCTCAGCCTCTTTGGTGTCGGTTATCCTTTGGGATTTTTTTAAAAATTGATGATACGCTGCTGTCGTTATCTGTTGTTTTGCTACATCAAACGTTACACGTTCTCCCGCACCAACTTGGCAAATACGAGCATCAAAGGTCTGTGGAGAAAGTGTTGCCCCAAAAGAGAGATACTGGGGGATGCTGTTTCTGTCAAAAGAAAAAGGAACAAGCCTATGAATAGCTTTGCTTTCGCTGGCAAAGATAAACCTATGATTGTGCTGTGTGTAAAAAAGCGGTTTTTTGCCAAACGGATCACGAAAAAGTTTTATCTGTGCTTCTTCTATCACTGCGATAGCAAACATACCGCGAAGCTGTTTAACAAAATCATCTCCCCATTTTGCATAAGACGCATACAATACCTCTGTCTCAGAGCACACTTCAAGCCCAAGCTCTTGTGCAAGAAGTTCATAGTTATAAATTTCTCCGTTAAAAAGGATACGCACGCCTTGATGCGCACGCATGAGCCCAAAAGCAAAAGTGGTATTGGTTATCGAAAGTCGGTGCATCCCCAAAAAACACGCTTCACCTGCATGATGGTAGCTTGCATCCCTTCCTCTGTGTACCAATGTCCCAAAAGCGTCATGGGCTTCAGCCTCTTCATACGCTCCGATAATACCAAATATTGCACACACCTATAGAATCCTTTTGGGGTCACTTGATTTGAATTATACTCAAGAAAAATAAATGCGCTTCTCTTGCTTTTACTCTCTTTTGTGTTACAATGCCAAAAATCAGAGCCGCCTTTATCATATGATTAAGCAGTCACGCCAGTGGCACAAGAGAGGTATAAGCAGGTCTGCTTGTGCCCAATACAAAGAAGGACATGCATCCGTAGATGAAAAATTTAATTATAGTCGAGTCACCCGCAAAAGCAAGAACAATCACAAACTTTTTGAGTAAAGAGTACAAAGTCATTGCCTCAAAAGGACATATCAGAGACCTTCCCAAAAGCACGTTTGGTATTGATATCGATGACAAAACAGGTGATCTTGTCCCTAAATATTCCATCCCGAGAGAAGCAAACCCCACTGTCAAAGAACTGAAAAAACTTGCCAAAGAAGCGCAAACTGTCTTTATCGCAACCGATGAGGACCGCGAGGGTGAAGCCATAGGGTATCATATCGCTATGGCTATAGGCAAAGAGCCTACTGAACTGCCGCGTATCGTCTTTCATGAGATTACCAAAACTGCCATACAGCATGCACTTGAAAACCCGCGAAAAGTCGATATGCACTCAGTTGATGCACAGCAAACACGAAGACTGCTTGACCGTATCGTGGGATACAAGCTTTCACCTTTGCTTGCGGCAAAGATACAAAAAGGACTGAGTGCAGGCAGAGTGCAGAGTTCAACACTCAAACTGGTAGTCGACAGAGAACGCGAGATCAAAGCTTTTGTCCCTGAAGAGTTTTGGACGATTGATGCACTATTTGAAAAAGACATTGAAGCCTCCATCTATGATTACAATGGTCTCAAAATAGAAAAACTGACCATAAAAACTGAAGAAGATGCTACACAAATCGTCAAATCAGCCAAAGCAGAGTCCTTCATCGTCGCCTCCCTTGAAAAGACCCAGCGCAAAACAAAAACCCCTCCGCCTTTTATGACTTCCACGCTTCAACAAGCTGCCTCAACCCAGCTAGGATTTTCCCCTAAAAAAACAATGATGGTCGCACAAAAACTCTACGAAGGGGTTAAGACCGACAAAGGAACCAGCGGGGTTATCACTTATATGAGAACAGACTCTCTCAATCTTGCAAAAGAAGCAGTAGAGTCTGCACGAGAACACATCAAAACAACTTTTGGGCAGAAGTATCTTCCTGAAAAACCCAAGTACTACACCAGCAAATCAAAGGGTGCACAAGAAGCACACGAAGCCATACGCCCCACCATGGTCGAATTTGATACAAAATTGGCAGCAAACTACCTGAGTGTTGATGAACTGAAACTCTATAAACTCATCTATAACCGATTTTTAGCCTGCCAGATGACAGAAGCCGAAATGGAATCACAGTCACTCTTGTTTAAAGGCGACAAGTGCACCTTTAAAGCAAGTGGCAGAAAGTTGCTTTTTGACGGTTTTTACAAAGTAACAGGCTATACGGAAAAAGACAAACTTCTACCTGAACTCACACCCGGTCAAGCTGTCACGATGGATAGCATCAAACAGGAACAGCACTTTACAGAACCGCCTGCACGCTACAATGAAGCCAGTCTCATTAAAAAACTGGAGTCTTTGGGTATTGGGCGTCCAAGTACCTACGCACCAACCGTAACCACACTTCAAGCGCGTAGCTACATCGAGATAGAACAAAAACGCATTCATCCGACTGAAGTTGCCTTTACGGTGACAGAAATGCTAGAAGAACACTTCCCTGAGATAGTCGATAGCGGTTTTACGGCAAACATGGAAGAGACACTCGATGAAGTAGCAGAGGGGCAAACCAATTGGCAAACAATCCTCAAAGCATTTTACACTCCCTTCTTGCAGAAAGTTGAGGAGGGAAAAGCGAAGATTAAAAGTCTCAAAATGGCGATTCCCACAGGAGAAAACTGCCCCAAATGTGACTCTGAGTTGCTTTTACGCAAGGGGAGGTATGGTGAATTTGTGGCATGCAGCAATTTCCCCAAATGCAAATACACCAAAAACACCGATGGTACAGAGATAGAAGGGCCTGAAGAGACGGATGAAAAGTGTGACAAATGCGGCTCCACAATGGTCATCAAAGACTCCAAAAGAGGGAAATTCCTTGCCTGTTCTGCGTATCCTAAATGCAAAAATGCAAAATCGCTCGAACCTGCCAAAGAACTAACCGTTCCCTGCCCCGAATGCGGAGGAAAATTACAAGAGAGAGAAGGTAAAAGAGGGAAGTTTTTTGGCTGTGTCAATTATCCCAAATGTAAATTTATCGCCAATTTCGAACCTGTCGATAAAAAGTGCCCGCAGTGCGACTATACAATGGGTAAAAAAACACTCAAAAGCGGTGAGGTTTACGAATGTTTTAAATGCAAATACAAAGAAGAGGCTAAGTAATCATTATGAAACAGATTTTTTTATGTGCCATCAACAATGTCCTAAGCGGGACATGCCAGGAAGATTGCAAATTTTGTACACAAAGTGTACGCTATCATGCCAACATAGAGCGCTACAACTATAAAAGTATCGAGCAAATCGTCTCAGAAGCCAAAGTAGCAAAATCCAACGGCGCTCTGGGTTACTGTCTTGTCACTGCGGGTAAAGGTCTTGATGATAAAAAAGTGGACTTTGTGGCGCGTGCTGCTCAGGCAATTAAGGCTGAGATTGAAGGTCTGAACCTGATTGCCTGCAATGGCACAGCCAATCAAGAACAACTCAGATATCTTAAAGACCACGGCATAGACAGCTACAACCACAATCTTGAAACCTCCCAGAGATATTACGCCGAGATTTGTACGACTCATGCATGGAGTGAACGCTATGAGACCTGTGAAAATGTCAAATCAGTCGGGTTGGCACTCTGCTCCGGAGGTATCTTCGGTATGGGCGAAACAGCAGAGGACAGAGACTCACTTCTTAACGCTATCGCTTCTCTTTCTCCCGAATCGACCCCTCTGAACTTCTATCATCCCAACCCAGCACTCCCGATACAAGCAAGAAATATAAACCTTGATGAAGCCCTAGTCATCATCAAAAAAGCTCGCACCCTGTTAGGAGAAGACAAACTGCTCATGGTGGCAGGGGGACGGGAGCTCTTATTTAATCAAAACGAGGGGCTTATGTTTGAGGCTGGAGCAAATGCGATGGTAATAGGAAACTATCTCACAACCGAAGGGATAGACGCAAATGCTGATATCAGGATGCTAGATACTCTTGGGTACACTATCGCTACAAGCTGCCACGAATAAGGCAAATCAGACCCACCCTTTACGCTTAAATACATAAAGGGGCAAGATTGAAGATGCGATCATCAGACCAATAGAGAACAGATACCCGTACTTCAATTTGAGCTCTGGCATAAATTCAAAGTTCATTCCGTAAATACTCGCAATAAGTGTAGGCGGTAAAAAAATCACATTCATGATCGTAAACATTTTGATGACCTTATTTTGCTCAATACTCAAAAGTCCCAAAAAAATATTTTGAAGATACTCAAGCCGCTCAAAATTAAAATCTGTATAGTCTATGAGTGACTTAATGTCTTTAAGCATCACCACCACATCATGCTTAAGCTCTCCATTATATTTTGTTGATTTTAAAAAGGCACTCAAAATACGCTGTTTGTCATTGAGGTTTTCACGCAACTGCATATTGAGATCTTCCAAAGAAGAGATACGCTCCAGTATCTCTTCGTCTTCATTCGTATAATCCGTAAAAACATGTTTACGCAATCGCGTAATATCTCTGGAGAGTTTCTCAATAATATCTGCATCCGCATCAATACGAATATCTAAAATATGACAGAAGATATCATACCCGTTTTTAAACTGTTCAGGATCAGCAAAAAATTTTCGGTTAAATTCATCAAAGGTATATAAGGAAGCATAACGGATAGAGACCATCAGTTTTTTTGTAAGGATAAAAGAAACGGTCTCATTGTGGGAGTTTTCAGCACTGCTTACCAGAAAAAAGCTGTTGATTTCAATACGATCAGACTCTTCCCAATAACGGGAACTGATCTCAATTTCTTCTGTTTCTTGTTTGGTGGGAAATTTGATATCAAAGTTATCTTCTACAAAAACGATTTCATCATAGGAGGGGGTATACATATCTACCCAAATGACATTTTCTATCATTTTTTCATTAAGCTCTGACATCGTATCGATGAGCGTGATGCCACTCTCATTGCGAACATAACATTTAATCATTGCTGTAATCCTCTAATCAATTTCATTTTATATACCGAAGCTGACAAAAAACTTTATCAAAATTTGATTACAGCTTTAATGTTATGTATGTATTACTCTGCTTTTCTCATCTCTTGTACCGCTTCCCAGTAGGCTTTATCGGCTGCGTCTTTTGCCTCTTGTGCTTCACGTGTGACGTTAATATCTGTCATACTCTTCACTTCTTTGGCTGCTTCTTGTGCCGGTGTTGGCTGAGATGGTTCTGAAGCGTCTTTCTTTATAGAAGCTTGTTTCTCTTCTGCTGCTTTCTTTTCATCTAAAACTTTTTTCTCTTCTAGGCTTTTTTCTCTTGTGCTTCTTTTTTCTCGTTTGCCAATTTCTCAGCTCTTTTTTTCTCATACGCTTCAACTTCACGCTTTTCAGCTTCAGCTTGTTCTTTTGCTATTCTTGCTTGTTCGGCTTTTGCTTTTTCAAGTTCTTCTTTTTTCGCATTAATCTGCTGTTCTAAGGCTTCTTTCTCTTTTTTCGCTTTTGCTTCTTCGGCTTTTTTGGCTTCAGCTGCTTTTACGCTCTGCTCTTCTTTTTCTTTTTGTTCTTTAGCCTGAACTTCGATCATCGCATTTTGTCTGATCTCTTCT
>JAABRH010000072.1 GCA_011391015.1 Sulfurovum sp. | reverse complement strand
CGTATCGCCTACTGTCACCATCTCTATATCTCGTATAGAGCCTTTCATTTCTAAACCCGGAGTACTTAGACTTGCACCCACCTTGGCTGCACGAAGTTCGTTTGAGATGTTAAAGAAGGTCCATTCCTCACCGCCAATCTCGAAGAGTTCGACAGCTGTGGTGGCACCGCCTATTCGTCCAGGTACTGTTGTATTTAAATTGGCCTCCAAGGGAACATTGCATAGACTAGTATTAACATCTGTTCCGTCTGTCTCGTCTGATGAATTAGACCCACTTTTGTCACTACAGCCTGTCATGAATAAGATACTTACTGTAGCCAATCCGATGACAAAAGCTTTAGAAAGTATCCAATTCTTTTTGTTTTGAGATCTATTTTTCATGAAATTTCCTTCTGAAATTATTAGTCAATTTTAATATCAAAAATACAAAATTAACTTATTTCATTATATAACAAAAAAATATAAAATATATCACCCTTTTGTGCTATATAATGATAAGAAATTTAAATTTAAATTCAAATTGCTCTTGCTTTTATTTTAAAGATAGTAGATTGGCATGTTGATATGGAAACTGTGACAGAAGTCGAAAGCCTTATAAGACTTAAGATATTATATAAAAATCAATTTCATAAGGATTCTTGCCATGCAATACAGATATATAGGAAAAACAGGTCTTCGTGTGTCCCCTATTTGTATGGGCACGATGACGTTTGGTACACAGTGTGGCAAAAAAGAGGCTTTTGCCATCATGGATAAAGCCTATGATCATGGAGTCAATTTTTATGACACCGCAGAGCTCTACCCTGTTCCGCCTGATGCTAAACTCGCAGGTATCACCGAAGAATGGGTGGGTGAATGGATGCAGACTAAGCCCCGTGATTCGATTATACTTGCAACAAAGGTAGCAGGAGCCGCAAGCGGCTGGTTCGTTCCGCCGATACGTCATGGTTTGACTGCCATAGACCGATTTCATATTCAAAAAGCCATAGAAGGCAGTCTCAAACGACTTAAAACGGACTATATCGATCTCTACCAGATGCATTGGCCCGATACCATCGTACCTATAGAAGAGTCACTTGAAGCCTTTGACCGTTTGGTTGGAGAAGGAAAAGTACGTTATGTCGGAACTTCAAATGATACAGCTTATGGTACATCTAAAGCTTTGATGACCTCACACTATAAAGGGTATGCTCGCTTTGAGTCCATCCAAAACAATTTTTCCCTGCTCAATCGAAGATTTTTGGATGAACTTTCAACGCTGTGTCAAAAAGAACAGATCTCCCTGCTGCCCTACTCACCGCTTGGCGGCGGGGTACTCTCAGGCAAGTACAATCAAGCGCTAGAGGCACAGGGAAGATTTGCTACGTATCTCAAATCACCCAATCAAAGACAACGCCTTATGGCACAACGCTTTATGAATGATAAAACCCTGGCTTCAACCCAAAAATATCTCAAAATAGCCGCCGATGCAGGACTTCATCCTGTAACTCTAGCAACAGCATGGTCAAAACAGTTTGACTTTGTCGCTTCAACCATCATAGGAGCAACAGATGCTTCACAGCTTGACGCTACACTGGCAGCCATGAATCTCACACTCAGTGATGATGTATTGCGAGCTTGTGAGAAGGTACATGAAGAGATACGCTATCCGATGGGATAATAACGCTTAAAGCGATAATCTGTAGTACAATATACTAATATAAACATAAAGGAAGCAAAGGTGTCTCTACAAAATACAGAACAGAAGTTAAATGCGTGGTTAGATATGTTGATTGATGTGGGTGGAGCAGATTTGCATATCAAAAGCAATGGTCCTATTCGTGCGCGATTAAAAAGTGAAATCGTTCTGTTGTCGCAAGAAAAAATTGACACCGAAACAATAGAGTCGCTGGTTAAACTGTTAACAGGAAACCATTATAATGACTTCCTCGAAAACAAAGAGTTTGATGGTGCTTACGGATTGGGTGAATCGTACCGTTTCAGGGTCAATATTAATATGCATCTGGGTGGATATGCGATAGCTTTTCGGCTTATTCCTTATGTTATTCAAACGGTTGAAGCATTGAATCTTCCAAGTGCCCTACACAAGCTGACACATCTTAGACGTGGACTTGTTCTAGTTACAGGGACTACAGGAAGCGGTAAGTCTACTACGCTGGCAAGTATTATTGAAGAGATCAATCATACCTACTCTCGCCACATCATTACCATCGAAGACCCCATAGAGTTTGTACACCATGATGCGCTTTCTATCGTGGAACAGCGAGAACTGGGTTTACATACCAATAGTTTTTCCAGAGCCTTACGTGCAGCAATGCGTGAAGATCCAGACATTATTGTAGTGGGTGAAATACGGGATTTTGCAACAGCTGAAAGCATTTTGCAAGCGGTCAACACAGGACATTTGGTCTTTTCAACCGTACATACCTTAGATGCAAGAGAAACAGTCGACAGACTGATAGGTATTTTCCCCCCAGAAGAGCAAAACCGTGTACGTGCGACACTTGCTGCCACACTGGAAGCGGTGATTACCCAACGTTTGATACGGGGTATATCGGGTGAGATGATTCCTGCTGTGGAAATGATGTTTAAAAGCCCCCAGATACAAGAGCTTATCCGTACCAAACGTGACAATGAGATCCCTGATGCATTGGAAAAAGAAGGTATCAGTTTTGGATCTATCAGTTTCAACAGAGCACTTTTTGATCTCACCTTAGCAGAAAAAATAACTGAAGAACAAGCCTATCAGTACGCAAGCAGCCCAGCGGATCTCAAACTGATGTTCACCATGAGTACAGCCTATGAGGAAAAATTTCATCCAGAGAGCATCAACGACGCCCCTTTACTTAAAGGGGAATGATTCCATATAACTTTATCGAAAGGATTATTTATGTTAAACACAAAGAAGACATTATATTTAGTAGTAGTTTTAAGCAGTCTGGTTTTTTGGGGATGCGGAGGTGGATCTGGTGGCTCGACAGACCCAATCTCGACAGATGATACCATCACAACAGATAATAATATTACCATAGATGATGAGAACACGAGTACTGAGGATAATAGTACGATAGATATCAATGACTTCCCTGATGCCGTTCCTCATGATCCTTCTTTTACTTCGATTCATTTTAGCGGTTCGCAAAACTGTGCACAGTGTCATGACGGTATCAAGGACAGTAGCGGTACAGATGTATCCATCGTTAAAGCATGGCAGGGTACGATGATGGCAAATGCAGCAACTGATCCGCTATGGAAAGCAAAAGTAGCCACCGAAGTCAAGGAACACCCTGAATTTAAACAAACTATCGAAGCAAAATGTAGTCGTTGCCACACACCTATGGCTACCGTGGAAGCAACCTTTGATGACCCTTTGGGTGATACGGTTTCACTTTCTGGGGATGGATTTTTTAATCATGAAAATTTTTATTATGATGCTGCAATGGATGGTGTCAGTTGTACCCTTTGTCATCAAATAGAAAATACTCTAGCACTGGGTACAACTGAAGGCTTCTCTGGCAACTTTGAAATAGCAGATAATAAGGGAATTGAACGTAAGATCTATGGACCCTATCAAGACCCTAAAGAGACTCCGATGCAAAACAGTGTTCAGTTCACACCAGTATATAGTCAGCATACAGAAGATTCTAAACTTTGTGCTTCCTGTCATAATCTAGAGACTCCCGTCATCTCTACTGATGGCAGTCTTACCAATTTTACTTTCCCTGAACAAGCTGCTTATACAGAATGGGAGTATAGTGACTTCAATGGAACAGAATACAGTTGCCAAAACTGTCATATGCCAAAAGGAGAAGGAAATGTAGTAATTTCGACAAGGGGTCAAGGACTTCAAGCAAGACCAAATTTCCATCAACATAAATTTCTTGGCGCTAACACCTATATGCTTGAGATCCTCAAAAATAACCGTGTTAAACTAGGGGTTTTGGCAGATGAAACAAAATTTAATGAAAGCATAACTGATACTAGAGAGTTTCTCAAAGCTGCAGCGGATGTTAATCTTACTGATGTAAGCTTTGCAAATGGGGCACTCTACTTTTCTGCTATTGTCACTAACCACAGCGGTCACAAGTTCCCGACAGGTTTTCCATCACGCCGTGTCTGGCTTCATGTGACAGTTAAAAACAGTATCGATCAGATTGTTTTTGAATCAGGCGCCCTGAACAGTAAAGGGCAGATCATCGGTGTGGATGATACTCTGGCAGCCAATGAATATGAACCTCACTATGATAAGATAAATGATGCTTTACAAGTACAGGTCTATGAAACGATCTTGTCCGATACAGACGATAATAAAACCTATATACTGTTACATGCCCTACATTATCTTAAGGACAACCGTATATTGCCACGGGGGCTTGATAAAAACAATGTTCCGGAAAATATTAATCCGCACGGTAATGCAGTAAATGACAGTGACTTTATTGGAGGAAGCGATATCATAAAGTATGAAATAAACAATTTACCTCCAGATGATTATACTGTCACTATCACATTAAATTACCAATCACTCTCTTATGGTTTCGCTCAAGATATGTACAAAAATACTGAGTTGCCTGAAGTCGCACTGATGAAAGTACTTGATGCTGATGCAAACAATCGCTATGAAACTGTTTCAACAGATACGGCATCTTCCTCCGATCGGTAAAATAAGTAGCGGGATAAACATCCCCGCTATACACTAACTACTTATTTTGCATACAGTATAATTATTATTTGCTATTATGTAAATATTCAGTTATAATACACAATTGAAAGATGATTTAGAGTTTCATCTTTGGCTTGACTTGTATTGATAACCTTTAGTTTCCAGTATTTTCCTCCCGAAAGAACACTCCACTTTATATTTTAAACACTTCAGCAATGCGGTGTACACACAACAAAAAGGAATAACAATGGCAACATTAGTAAATGGAACAGTAAAATGGTTCAACAGTGAAAAAGGTTTCGGTTTTATCGAACAAGAACAAGGCGGAGATGATGTATTTGTACACTATCGACAAATTAACAGCAATGGATACGGACGTGTTTCGCTTAACGAAGGTCAGAAAGTAACTTTTGAGATTGGTAAAGGCGAAAAAGGCTTACAAGCTGAAAATGTAACGGGTCTCTAAGACCATTCGTGGGCAGATTTTTCTGCCCACAGTAAACAGTTTTGCAAAGAAACCCACGGGTTTTTTTATAAAGCCTTAGAAGGAATACATATGAAAAGTAAAGAAGCTGTTTTAGAAGCGTTACAGGAAGGCAAAAATCTTATTAGCGGTATCACGGGATTGCAATATACGATGATTAATAATATCCTGCACAGTCGCCATAGTGAAAGAAGTGATTGGAATCAAAGTGAACTGTGCTTTTATAATCCTCCCTCATGGCTTAATCTTAAAATCATCGAAGAAAAATCTATTATTCTGTAAATAGTAATTTTTGACTTTGCTTCCCCTTTGGGGAAGTATCTACGGTCAATCTAGCTTTCATTATGCCGTTACAACATCCCATGTGCGATTTGCATCTTTTTTAACTCCATGCCATGTTGAGCATCCATTCAAACTCATACCTGCAAATAGTAGCAGTACTACCAATAACAAGATTTTTTTCATCTTCTAATCCTTTTTATTAAAATAATATCAAAATTCTATCATACAGGTGCTATTTGGCATCTGTTTCTTCGTTTGTCTCTGATTCTTTAAGTGGTTTGTTTACGGCTTTAGCCAGTATCTCAACATAACACTCGCTTGCACCTGTGCTTTTGATGGTATCAAGTTCTTTGATAAGTACCTCAAAATCGACCGCTTTTGCAGCCTCTGGTGTAGAACCTATTTTGCAGTCAAAATCCCAGTACATTGTTTTTTTATCGGGTAAGTCTTTTTTCTTTTCCCGTTTTACATATTTGCGAATATCATTTTTAACCGCTTCAAGTACGCGGTCTTCATGTTTTTTTTCATCGGTCAGTTTATAGATTTTTTTCATAGTTTTTTCTCCTTATTTTTGTCTGGTATTATTTCTGTTTGCATGAGGTGTGTTCTGTCGTGCTTTGTTCGGTTTGCCGCCACCATTGCCCTGAGCGCTTCTGCCTCCCTTGCCGCCTTGACCTCTACCATTTTCAATGGGTTCAGCTTTGATGTTCGGGTCTGGTTTGAAGGCTTCTATCTCTACTTTTGGAATCTCGGCTTTGATAAACTTTTCAATATCAAATAAC
>JAABRH010000071.1 GCA_011391015.1 Sulfurovum sp. | reverse complement strand
TTCCATTAAGCTTATCGTGACCCGCCATGAGCAGGGTGCAGGATTTATGGCGGCTACCTACGGAAGGCTTACAGGCAAAGTGGGTGTCTGCATGTCCACACTGGGGCCAGGTGCTAGCAACCTTGTCACGCCTGCAGCTTATGCCAATCTCGGTGCGATGCCGATGATGATGATCACAGGGCAAAAACCTATCAAAAAAAGCAAACAGGGACGCTTTCAGATTATCGATGTGGTTCAGATGATGAAACCCCTGACCAAATACACCAAAACTATTGTAGATGCCAATTTGATTGCGTCCATGGTGCGAGACAGCTTTAAGTGTGCCAAAGAAGAACGACCCGGTGCCGTGCATCTTGAACTGCCTGAAGACATTGCACAAGATGCATGTGACTGTGAAGTGTTTGCGGTACATGAACTCTATTATCCTGTGGCTTCACAAGGAAGTATCGCCTCAGCACTGAAGCTCATCCATGCTTCTAAACATCCTCTCATTCTTATCGGTGCAGGTGCCAACCGAACACGCATCTGTACGGCTCTAGTAGATTTCATCAACACTTCCGGCATTCCTTTTTTTATGACTCAGATGGGCAAAGGTGTAGTCGATGAGTTCCATCCTTTATGTCTGGGTACAGCTGCACTTACCCAAAACGATTTTGTACATTGCGCCATCGAAAGAGCGGATTTGATTATCAATGTAGGTCATGATAGTGTTGAAAAACCGCCATTTTTGATGGAAAAAGGCGACACAAAAGTGATACATATCAATTTTACTGCCTCTAAGGTTGATGCGACTTATTTTCCGCAGAAGGATTTGATTGGTGATATTGCCAGTACTGTCACTGCTTTGGAAAAAGACCTTGTAGTGCAAGAGCACTGGGATTTTAGCTATTATAAACGCGTCATCACTGAAGCGCAGGCACATATAACCTCTTATTTTAAAGATGACCGCTTTCCACTTTTGCCTCAGCGCCTCATCAAAGGCATACGCGACTTGATGCCCAAAGATGGCATTGTGGCTTTGGATAACGGGATGTATAAGATTTGGTTTGCACGAAACTACAAATGTTTCCAGCCCAACACCCTGCTGCTGGATAATGCTTTGGCAACTATGGGCGCAGGACTTCCCTCTGCCATTGCTGCTAAACTGGTTTATCCTGAAAAAAAAGTCTTATGTGTGTGCGGTGACGGCGGTTTTATGATGAATGCCCAAGAGCTTGAAACTGCTGTTCGTTTAGGCATTGATTTGGTGATTATTCTTATCAATGATGGCGGGTACGGGATGATCAAGTGGAAACAGGAAGGGATGGGGTTTGAAGGGTTTGGACTCGATTTTCAAAATCCAGATTTTGTACAGTATGCTCAAGCACATGGGGTCAGAGGGTGTCGCCCTTCTTCAGCTGCGGAGTTTATGGTGATACTTGAAGAGGCTTTAGATGCCAAAGGAGTGCATTTAATTGATGTAGCGATTGATTATTCGCTCAACCATACCATACTCAATGAGCTACTTCAAAGTAAAAGCTGTTTAATTTAATCAAGGAGAAATATTTATGAATATGATACAAGTAACATCACCCTATGATGGTCATTTGCTGCAAGAGATCAAAATAGATGACAAAAAAGAGGTAGACAACGCACTAAGCCTTGCAAGAGAAGTGTATGAAGACCAAAGTAAATGGCTGCCCAAATACGAACGCGTGGCTATCTTGCAGAAAACAGCGCAGATTATGAGTGAGCGGATTGAAGAGTTGACGCTGATTGCTGCCAATGAAGGCGGAAAACCCTATATGGATTCCAAAGTCGAAGTAGAACGTGCTATTAACGGTGTCAAGTTAGCCATCGAGCACCTTGGGGTATATGAAGGTAAAGAAGTAGCCATGGGTCACACCAAAAGCTCTGCAAACCGACTAGCCTATACCATGAAAGAACCCATTGGTGTGGTAGCCGCCATCTCTGCGTTCAACCATCCGCTAAACCTCTGTGTACATCAAACCGTGCCTGCCATTGCGGTTGGCTCACCTGTGATCATCAAGCCTTCTTTGCTCACACCGATGTCCACACTGAACTTTGTAGAGATCTTGTATGAAGCAGGATTGCCCAAAGCATGGTGTCAGGTACTCATAGCCGAAAATGAAGAGAGCCAATATTTGGCAACGCATACCAAGATAGACTATCTGACTTTTATCGGTTCTGCAGCAGTGGGCTGGTTTTTAAACTCCAAAGTAGCTGCAGGCACACGTGTGGGGCTTGAACATGGCGGTGTTGCTCCTGTCATCGTGGAAGCGGATGCGGATCTGGAAGAACTCATCCCTGCCCTAGCCAAAGGTGCGTTTTATCATGCGGGTCAAGTGTGTGTTTCGGTGCAGCGCATCTATGTGCATCAGAGCATCGTCCAAGAAGTAACTCAGCGTCTAAGCACATCGGCACAAAAGATGGTAGTAGGAGATCCGCTAGACCCCAAAACAGAGATAGGACCGATCATTAGTCATAAAGAGGTGAACCGCATCGATGAATGGGTGCATGAAGCCATAGAAGGAGGTGCAATTTTAGTATGCGGGGGAGAGAAAGTGGGTGAGAGTTGCTACGCTGCAACCCTCTTGCTCAATCCCAGCAAGGATGCCAAAGTAAGCACCAAAGAGGTCTTTGGTCCTGTTGCGTGTATCTACAGTTATGACAACATCGAAGAAGCACTTGATGCGGCCAACAGTCTTGAGTTTTCGTTTCAGGCTTCGGTGTTTACCAAAAATATAGACACGGCATTGCACGCCGTAAGACGCCTCAACGCCACCGCAGTGATGGTCAATGACCACACAGCATTTAGAGTGGACTGGATGCCCTTTGGAGGAGCTAAAGCATCCGGACTTGGCTTAGGAGGCATCTCTTACTCCATGGAAGAGATGAGCAAAGATAAACTGATGGTCATCAAATCAAAAGCGCTACAGTAAAAATCCAAGACCATCTTTAAATGGATTCATTTTAACATTCCCCTCTTTGTGGACATACATAGGTTAATTTTTATCTGAGTGTGTCCTTCTATGCGTTAGGCTTGATCGATTGGCTTTGCGTAAAGTGATGAGAGTGGTAGCAGCAAGCGCAACAATAGCAGGCCCTAAGATAAATCCCCAGAATCCAAAAGTTGCCAATCCTCCTACAATCGCAAAAAATATAATAAAATCATTGATACGATGCCTGTTCTGACCTACTTTACGATTTATAACATTTAAAATCACAAGTTTGACAATGTTATCAATGAAAACCGCCATCATAGCATAAGAATAAACAGAGATAATGAGCGCATGAATAATGTTGCCCTGAAGATACTCGTTGACCGCAACAGGAACCCAGACCAGCGCCGTCCCAATAATGGGAACAACTGACACAACACCGACTAAAAACCCAAGCAATAAGGGATTGTACCCATCAAAAAAGGCAATAAAAATGCCAAATGCCAAACCTTGTGCCATCATTACACCCATCAGGGTATAAAAGACAACCGATACCATCATCGTCATCTCTGTTAAAAAATCTCGCTTTACCGAACGTGACAAAGGAATAATAGGGATAAAAAATAAAATAAGCTTTCGACCGTACAAAGTTAAAAAGAAGAAAAATACAATAATCATCATCATATTGCCCAGCATTTGCATGAAGTTTTTTAATCCATTGCCAAGCCATCCTGCGATAAATGCCAATATATCTTCTTTGCGTGTTTCCAGCATGGAATTTATAGTGTCAATAGGGGATCTAAGCCATTCCAAATAGTTCGGGAGGTTTTGGCTTAAGGTCTCTACTTCATTCAAAAAGGTGTGAATCATAACTATACTATCTGCAGGATGACTAAAAAAATAATAGAGAAATAGCGTAATGGGTATAAAAACAATCAATGAAAACATTAAGGTAACAATGCCAGCAGCAAAGATAGGAGCAAGAGGTTTTAGCTTTTTATACTGTTTTATTTTTGCTTCCAGCGGATGGTATATAGAAAAAGTAGCCATCGCCATTAACAATGCTACAAAAAAACTTTTTAAAAAAGGTAAAAACAGCCAAATTGTGAGCACAAAAACCACAAATCCAACCCACCGTAAAAAATAGTTTTCTCTCATGGTGTTTGCCTTTAAAATATTGAATTAAAAGAGTGTTATACCTACTTACTAATTGGTTATAACACATTATATCCAAACAAGAATTGTCTTAAAAAGTGTAATAGCCAAAAGTGGCGCTTTTTCATGCATTAAGAAAAGAAAGATGGATATCGCTACCGTATCGACGAATGATATCCATCTTTGCAGAGTGATAGGCTTCTATATCACCTTTCTTGCCTGATTTCTCTATCAGGCGCCGAGAGAGTTCATCTGATATCACATCCATGAAAAGCTCAGCCAACAACAGTCTTGCGGAATCTCTGAAATGTCCTCGACCATCCACATACAGCTGTACCGTTGGCGCACCTGTATTAATGATGATTTTCCGTTCTTTAGTGCTGTACACTGCTCTGTCTAGCTCATTCTCCAGATTGCGAAGTTCATATCCAGCAAACATATTTGTACCGTGATCCCGCGGTACTCCTCTTTTGACAGAATGACCAGATGAGTTATGGTGATGATGGGATGAATGCTCTGCAATAACTACTTCGCACCAAGCCCAATAGCTTCCTGCCCTCACCATAATCTTGCCATTCTCACCTGCAGCTTCACCGACGATGGTCCATTCGATCCTTTGGGCATCATCTAATTCGCGCATAGGTATTTCCATCGGTAGAGGTTCGATGTGCATTGATTCAGGTAGGTTGTACTCGAAGTGCAATATCTCATCCTCTGGAAACTGATCGGGATCAATCAATAATGTGACATGAAATGGATGATTGAGCTTGCGATAATAAAAGGGTGTAGTAAAACGTAGTGAAGTTGGAAGTTCACTCCTGGCTTCGGGGGCAGTCTCAATGTCATTTGTTTGCAGCATAATGCCAAGATCCTGAACTGCTGCCAGATTCATACGTTCAAGGAGGTGCTCGATCATGTGATTGGTTCGTTCAGAAGTTGAAGCGCGCTCAAGATGTTTCAGTTTTTCCTGTTCTGCCAATATGAAGGATGCAATCATATCGCTAATGGCCTTGGAAAATGCATTCACAAAAGGGTCTTTTTGATTTAGCCCTTCTCTTTCATCACTGATAATGGCCATACCCTGACTTAGTTTGTCAATCAATGCTGGACAGCGAACTGTACCAAAGAGGTACTCGGTTCCCACTTGGTTTTCATATTCAAACAACTGACAGTCAAGTACCGCCATATCAGAGATGACGACCAATCCATTCGTCCGTTCATCACCACTTGGTATTAATTCTGCATCTAAAGCTCGTTTTAGTGTTAGTGTGAATGGATACAACGTTTTTTCAAACTCGAAGTGTCCAACATGGTCCGGACCTAGCAGCAGAACAGAAGGCGGCGCCTCATAGTGAATCTGTCCACTGAGCTCCAACTCCTTGCCATGTTGCAGGTTCACTAGTTCTATAGTGCGCCGCTCCAGCACATCGCGTAGGTAGATGTTATTTGAGACTGCCTGCATAAGTGATCCGTAACGGGAGATGTTTACATGTGAGTTCTCAATGACGATGGTCACCTGGGTGCCGTTCTCAACAAGGTTCAATCGAGCATAATCGCTTGGTAACGCTGGCCGGTCACCGCTTCCATCATCATAAATGTAACCACCATTTTCACTTCTGAATAGCTCTATACGGGAAAGTCGTCCGGCATGGACAGTCTCTATCCAGCCATGGCCGAGACCATAAATAGCCTGCTTCAAGCCACGACCAAAATAGCCGCGTCCACCACTCTCGCCACGCGCCAAAGGGCTGTGAGCACCGCCATAAGTCAATATGCGCCGTACTTGTTCATAAGACATTCCTTCCGCCTTGTCGGTAACGACCATCAACGCGCCTCTATGATGTCTCTCGTATTGAACAAGGATCTCTCCTGACGTCTGAATGCCTGCTTTGTCTAGCCGGGCGTAACTGTCATCACTGTTGGTAATCAATTCGACCAGAGCTTTTTCTATAGAAGCAAAGCGGCGAGAATCTATATCAATTACCCGTTGGTCTACTGGAATTGCATTAATGGCCATATCGTATACCCCATTTAACTAATTTGTTTTTTGTCCAGAATGAAGTGAAACGAATTAAATTATAGCATTTAAATTCAAACTTAAAAGTAGATTTCAATGTAATATTTTTTTAGAGGTATAAGATTGTGAGAATTTATCTCTTTCATGTTAGACTTGCACTTTTAAAAATCTGTCCTTATCGCTTAACTGGATAAAGCAGGGCCCTCCTAAGGCCTAGCTCGAGGTTCGAGTCCTCGTGGGGACACCATCATAATTGTAGATGTATGATAT
>JAABRH010000070.1 GCA_011391015.1 Sulfurovum sp. | reverse complement strand
TTTTCGGTCATTGTGTTACTTAGAGGTTCAAAAAAAGTGATTCGCTCCACTTCATCCCCGAAAAATTCAATCCGTATCGCTTGGTCTTGCCAATAGGGGGGATAAACATCGACCACTTCCCCATTAACCCTGAAATCTCCCCCGTCGAAATAGGCATCATTGCGAGAATATCCCATCTCAACAAGACGAAGTAAAAGCTTTTTCTGATTGATCTCATCGCCAAGAGCGATAATCTGTACCATTTTCTCATACTCTTCAGGATCACCAAGCCCATAGTTGGCAGAAACCGAAGCCACAACAATGACGTCATTGTAACTGAGGAGATTCGCAGAAGCGGATAGGCGTAAGCGCTCCAACTCATCGTTAATGGAGCTGTCTTTTTCGATGAACAAATCTTGACGCGGTATGTAGGCTTCGGGCTGATAATAATCGTAGTAACTCACGAAATACTCTACATGGTTTTGTGGAAAGAAACTTCTAAACTCACTGTACAGCTGTGCCGCCAGTGTTTTGTTATGGGTCATGATGATCGTGGGCAACTGAACGCTCTCGATAACCTTCGCCATAGTATAGGTTTTTCCGCTGCCTGTGACGCCCTCTAGAGCTACGTAACGCTCTCCGTTCTTGATTCCGTTGCTGAGTGCTTCGATAGCAACAGGCTGATCACCTGCGGGCTGATACGGGGTATGGACTTTAAAAATCGGCAATAGTTGACCCTGAAATAAAATATATTATAGTGGATGAATTATAGCGGAAAACCTATTTTCTAAAGAGGATGACTGCCTATAGGCTGCTTGGTTAAGGTGAGTTTTTGAATGAGGTTTTTTTATTATTTAATGCCAAGCACAATACTCACCATTGTATCCACATCATCCATTTCGTGAGGATGCAACGAAGAGATTGCATCCGAAGTCAATCGGTTATTATCGATTGAGCGGATTTGATCGATAACGATATCTGAATCGTAGTCCAATGCGTCTCGTTTGTTGATTCGGTATCGAAGAGGTTGGGCGTCATCGATGAGCTTGCTAGAGAGGGGAATGACGATGGTTGTTGTATGCCCTATGTTGTTGAGCATATCACTTTGATAAATCAGAACAGGACGAATTTTGCCTATTTCATCCCCTTTTTTAGGGTTGAGATTGGCTAGATAGATGTCGCCGCGTTTCATAGCAACCCATCATTGAGTGTGTCATCCCATTCTTGAACCAGGGATAACGAATGTTCTCGCACTTTTAAGGAGGCTCGTTTGATTTGCTCTTTGAGCTGTTCTTGTTTTAACGCTTCACGATAATGGGTTACCGAGCGGCGGATCAACTCACTTTTTGTAATTTTGAGTGCTTTTACCATATCGTTGAGTGTTTCATAAAAGGTGTCATCTGATTTTAATGTGATCGTGTGCATGATCTCTCCAATCAATATAATTTTGAATATTATAGTAAATTACTTACTTTTGTATTACTAAATTACTTACTTATTGATGAAATATATGGATTCTAACCTTATTAAGTTAAGCGCAGCCGCAACCGGTGCCACAGCTCTCGTCTCCAGACTTATTTGTTGATTCAAGTGTCCAATCATCCGTAGAATTACAACCAACATCACAACTAATCCCAGTACTGCAACCGGAAACAGCAGTTGCGTTGATCTCGACTCTGATTACAAAGTTGTCACCTTCAGCTATTTGGCCATAGAACTTATGTCGTCCACAAAATTCTTCATTCATAAACTCAGCTAGAATATTTGCATACTGATAAGCTTCTTGCTGTGTATTAAAGGCATTATTATTAGTGTATTCACTTTTTTTAAAACATGCACATTCGTGTTCCATTTGTACGGTATACATAGAGTGTTTCCTTCTAAATATTAGAGAGTTATGTATTATCTTGTTTCTTCACTTTTCATCAAAAAGGCAGTTTCATTGAGCAATTCGATGATAGTATTTTTGTCTTTATCGGTTAATGATCCTGCACCTTCAAACAAGTTCATTTCTCTTAAAGACTCTAGTATCTTTGCCTTGGCTGCAATGTAGGCACTCTTTGCTTCTTGGCTCAATGCTTCTAATTTTACATGATTTTCTTTAGTCATCGTATGACTCCTATTTTCAAAATAACCTATTATGCCAAAACTAAAATATGATATAGATTAGCTATTTTCCCATTTCTTGTAGGTATTGCTTGTATTGAAGTTTTCGCAATTTTTCTGACTTTTGTTCTACTTCACTTTTCAGCTTATTTTTATAGGCTGCAATCTTTTGTCTAAGATCACTGTCTCCAGAGCCGATAATTTGAGCTGCTAAAATTCCTGCATTTTTGGCACCGTTGATCGCTACGGTGGCAACGGGAACACCCCCTGGCATTTGTACGATAGACAGCAATGAATCCATCCCATCCAATGAAGAGGATCGTACGGGAACACCAATGACTGGAAGAACCGTTAAAGCAGCCACCATCCCTGGCAAATGTGCTGCACCGCCAGCTCCGGCAATAATGACTTTTAAACCTCTCTCTTCAGCGCTGTTAGAGTATTTGACCAGTTTTTCGGGTGTTCTATGTGCAGAAACGATATCAACTTCATAAGCAATGCCAAACTCTTCACACATTTCAACTGCAGCACGCATAACCGGTAAATCTGAATCGCTACCCATAATAATTCCAACCAGTGGTTTACTCATATTCTCTTACCCCCTTTAATTTTTAAAACGTTTTTTGCTCTCATTGCTTTTTCTAAAGCTTTATCAATGTCATCATCCAATACGGTAATATGCCCCATTTTTCTAAAGGGTTTTGTAAAACTTTTTCCGTAAAAGTGAAAAGATAACTCTGGAATCTCCAGTGCCTCATGGATCCCTTCAATAATGGGTTCGCCCTCGTAACCCTCTTCACCTAAAAGATTTACCATAACCGAAGGAGAGAGCAATTTGGTTGAACCAAGAGGCAGATTGGTAACGGCTCGTATGATTTGTTCAAACTGTGAGGTGGCACATGCTTCAACGGTATAATGGCCAGAATTGTGAGGTCTTGGAGCAATTTCGTTGACTAACACATCACCACTTTTCGTCAAGAATAACTCAACTCCAAAAATACCAACGCCATCAAGAACTTCAATCGATTTTACCGATATCTCTATGACTTTTTTTTCAATCTCTTTAGAGATTTTTGCCGGAGCCATGACAATATCACAAATATTAGTTCTATCATCAAACAGCATCTCCACAACGGGATAGCATTTGATTTCACCTTCTAGATTTCTTGCGACAATAACGGCTAATTCTTTATCAATATCGACCAGTTCTTCAATAAAAGATTCGGTTTTAATACAGTTTTGAATGGATTGGGCCGTTTTGAGCATAAGGACACCCTTTCCATCATACCCTTCTCTTTTTGCTTTTTGAATAACGGGGAATCCAAAGCTGGCCAGATCTTCTTGTGTTTCAACACTTTTATACTTGGGGACCGGAATGCCTCTTTCGTCTAAAAGTTTTTTTTGTTCGTATTTATTTTGAATCAACTCCATTACATAAGGAGATGGATGGATATTGTGCCCATTATCATACAGCTTTTTTAAAATGCTCGTATCAACATGTTCCGTTTCAAACGTTGTTACATCGGTTTCTTGGACAAGTTGTTCTAATTTTTCTTTATCGTGAAAACCACCCATAATATGTTTGTCTGAAACTTGAGCAGCAGGACAGTTGAAAGTCGGATCCAATATCGTAACGTGAAAGCCCATTTTTTTGGCTTTTTGAGACATAATTTTTCCTAATTGTCCTCCGCCGATAATTCCTAGTTTTAGATTAGAATAGTTAAAGTTTTTATCCATTATTTCTCTTTGTAGACTGTATACGGTATTTTAACCTAACAATTATGTTAACTATATAAGCCTCAAAGACAAGTTTTGATTACTGCTGAGAGAGTATGACCATAGCATCGGTGATGATACATTTACCACCGTATTTTATGACAAATGCGCGAATCTCTTCTTTCATGGATAGAAACATTTCCTCTTCGCAAACAGTAAAGACGTAAATATTACTAAATACATCACTTACATCATCTGCAGTTTTTAAACCGTGCCCCCCACGGCCTTCAATGTCTTTAATGATGGTATAACCACTTATCTCATGTTTTTTAAACAGTTCTAACAATCTGTTTATGTAAACAGCCTCAATAACGAGCTCGACTTTTTTCATACTTTTCATAGTGTTATTTCCATAGTGTATTTATTATAAAGTAGTATAGCGGTATTCCCATTGAAATATTAAATGGAAAAGTAACAGCAAGGCTCAAAGGCAAATAGATACCTGGATTTGCCTCAGGCACAGAGAGCCTCATCGCTGCTGGAACGGCGATGTACGAGGCGCTGGCACTTAAGAGCGCCAATAAAAAAGCATCCCCTTTTGAAAGACCAAAGAAGTAGGCTAAGCCAGCTCCCACCAATGCATTAATCGTCGGCATGATGAGAGCAAAGGCTATCAAGAAAAATCCTACTTTTTTAAGTTCATGAATCTTTCTAGCGGCAACAAGCCCCATATCCAAAAGGAAAAAGGCAAGAAATCCTTTAAACAACGCTCCAAAAAGAGGTTCCATAGAAGTCCAACCTTTTTCTCCCGATGTAATCCCAATAATAAGCGCCCCAATCAGTAGAAAAACAGAAGGGTTTAGAAAAGCTTCTCTTAAAATCTCTTTCCATCGGGGCTTTTCTGTCGTGTCACTATTGGAATCTTTGGCAAACAGTGCGGCAAAAACTAAAGCTATTACGATAGCAGGAGACTCCATGAGTGCCATGGAAGCCACCATAAATCCGCCATATTCAACTCCTACCGTCTGAAGATAGGTAATCCCCGTAATAAAGGTAACCGCGCTAATGGAACCATACGTAGCGGCAATTGCAATAGCGTTATAAACATCCACTTTTTTTCTTAAAATAAAAAAGCTGTAGATAGGGACAAGCAAAGACATCAGTATGGCTAGAAGAAGGGCTTTGAAAATATAAAAATCCAATCCGCTTTTGGAGAGTTCATATCCGCCATGTAACCCAATAGCGATGAGTAAATACAAAGAAAAAAGTTTAGGTAAAGGCTGCGGTATGGATAAATCTGATTTTAAAAAAACAGCCAACATTCCTAGAAAAAAGAATAAAACTGGGGGATTTGAAATATTTTGCAGTATTAGATTAATGTCCATTTTTATAACTCCATGATTTTATTTTGGCAGATGTTAGCAAAAAGCCACTTTAGTATCTGCTGTGAGCTCTATCTAGTTCTTGAAATTCTATTTTTATTTATTTTAAGGATACTTTTGAATTAATAGGCTAATTTTGGAGAAGTTAATGAAAGAATCAGCGGTTCCTATAAAAGTTGAGTATTAGCAAAGTAGGACACTGTTATGGATTACAGTAGTCGCACTTGCCAGGGTCGGCGTACGCCTCTGTGCGCTGAATGGTGACTTTATGCGCGCACTTAGAGCAACCATAAACTTCAGCACGGATATTACGAGTGCGTTGACCACAGCGCTTGCACGGCAATCCTGTAACATGCTCAACTATCCAGTATCCAGGTGTACCACAAGCCGGGCAAGTAGAAGAGAGTTTATTCGCCAACTCTTCAGCCGCTAGGCGGATGTTGTTCATACGGGTAGGGTTGGCATGAGCACGCATATCGGTCTCAATGAAGGCACAGCCGTTTTCACATTGATCGATGGCCCAGGTGAAAGCTGCTTTTAAATCAGCCCAATCGGCGATCCCTTTACGAATGCGCAGGTCGTTCTCGCCCTTTGGGCGTACCACTAAGTGGTGCTCGGGAAACCCTGCTTTTTTGGCAAAAGCCTCGGCCTCTTCCCAGTTCGTTGCGAGTACATTGGCAAGATTGGTCTTACCTTGCGACATGGCAACGATCTCTAGTCCACGCTCATTGTCGATCCAGATCAAGACTTCCACGTTCCACGAGAACATCCCCGTAAACGGATCGGGTCCAAATGCACCTTCGCTGGCAAGGCCCAGTGGCAACCGTGCAAGTTTCATGCCAATGCGTGCTTTCTTACGGGCTGCCTCAATCTGCGTTCCAGAGCGGGGAATATCGCGCGCGAAGGTACCTAGAAGATCGGTATCAAAGCCTGCTACTCTTTCAATTTGGCAACCTAGCGCAATATCAAGCACTTGCGCGATTACATGCTCTTTTCTGTGTTGGGTAAGTAAGGCAACCTTGCGATTGCGATAAAGACCAGTCCCGCTTTTTGTCGCTCCCATAATCTTATTTGTTATTGCGAGAGTATGACCATAGCATCGGTGATGATACACTTGCCGCCGTATTTTGTGAGAGCTTAGGTAATGGCTGTGGTATGGATAAATCTGATTTTAAAAAAACAGCCAGCATTCCTAAAAAAAAGAACAGAACCGGTGGATTCAACATATTCTGAAGTATAAGATCTGCGTTCATGAAATACCTTTCATAATGGACTATCCTCCATCTTTTCTCTGGGGATGCTGGTCGGTCATTGAGTTACAAAAATTCAAG
>JAABRH010000007.1 GCA_011391015.1 Sulfurovum sp. | reverse complement strand
TGGCTATCTTTTTGCTGCGGTGATGATGGTGATTGCCCTAAGAGCGCTGACCTAAACGATGTCAAGCATTGTACTTTTAGGTTCTACCGGCTCCATAGGAGTCAATACTCTCATCATTGCGAAACGCTACAACATCGCTATAGAAGCCCTTGTTGCCGGAACCAACATCGAGCTGCTCAACCAACAAATCAAAGAACATCAGCCTCGCTATGTCGCCATCGCGCATGAAACAGACAGAGCAAAAGTCAACCACCCTTTTGTACTCTGCGGTAAAGAAGGCATTTTGGAACTCATCGAAATGTCCAAAAGCACTACAGTCGTGAATGCCCTTGTCGGTTATGCAGGTCTTGCCCCTACGCTTAAAGCCACAAGTCTGGGCAAAAGAGTAGCACTGGCAAACAAAGAGTCTTTAGTGGTTGCCGGAGAATTTATCGATATGTCTCTCATCACGCCCATAGACTCTGAGCACTTTGGTCTCTGGTACCTCATCCATGCACGTCCCGTCTCCAAACTCTATATCACGGCAAGCGGCGGGGCATTTAGAGAGTGGGGGCTTGAACAGATGAAAAATGCTCGTTTTTCAGATGCGCTCAAACATCCCAACTGGAGCATGGGAGACAAAATTACAATCGATTCAGCCACTATGACCAACAAACTCTTTGAACTGCTAGAGGCAAAGTGGCTTTTTGATACAACCTGCATTGATGCAGTGATAGAGAAAAAATCCATCATCCATGCCCTTGCAGAGTTCACAGACGGCTCAACCACCGCTCACTTTGCAGGTGTGGATATGAAGTTGCCCATTGCCTTTGCACTCAAAGGTGAAGTAGGAGAGCCTATCTTGCCTCCTGTGGATCTTCTGAGCATAGGTAGTTTGGAATTTTTGCCTATTGAAGCCTCGCGCTATCCTATCTGGCAGATTAAAGAGCATATCCTAGCCCATCCACATTTGGGCGTTGTCATCAATGCTGCCAATGAAGAGGCAATTCATGCTTTTAGAGACGAAAAATGTTCTTTTTTTGGGATGAGTGACATCGTATTGGATGCCTATAATAAATTTGAAACAATTAAAGCATCGGATATCGAAGACATCATACGCATCGATGCAGAGGTAAGAGCTTATGTCACTGCACGATAAAGTACTCATCTTGCACGGATGGGGTGGAAGTGATGCACCGCATTGGCAGGCAGAGCTCGCTGCAACTCTTGCAAAAAACTACGGCACAGTCTCTTTTCCTCTGCTGGACAACTGTCATTTCCCTTCCAAGAACAGATGGCTTAAACAACTCAAAGAGATACTGATAAACTTTAAACCCAATACCGTCGTCTGCCACTCTTTGGCAAATACGCTGTGGTTTTGGCTCTGCTGCGAGGAAGATTTTCTACACGATTTTCCTATGATACAAAGACTTTTTATGGTCTCACCTCCGAGCCTCCATACTGAGGTTGAGACTATCAAAACCTTTTTTCCTTGCCCTTTGCCTCAAAGTCTGTATGCACGACATGTAGAGTTACTCGTTTCCGATAACGACCCTTATATCACACTCAAAGAAGCACAAACCCTCGCAGAACGCTATGATGCACCTTTGCATATCCTCCACAATGCAGGACACATCAATACAGACAGTGGACACGGGAAATGGGGAATGATAGAAAAAATGGTTCTTGGAAAGCTGTCATGATTTTAAGTATCGAGTCAAGCTGTGATGACAGCTCCATCGCTATTACCGAGATAGACAGCAAAAAAGTCATATTCCATAAAAAAATCTCTCAAGAAGCAGAACACTCCTTTTATGGCGGTGTTGTGCCTGAGCTGGCTTCACGCTTGCATGCGGTGGCACTGCCACAAATCCTACAAGAGACCAAACCCTATTTTGAACATCTCAAAGCTATTGCCGTGACCAATCAGCCGGGGCTGGGTGTCACCCTACTGGAGGGTATCGCCATGGCAAAAACCCTCTCTGTGTTTCTCGATATACCCCTTATTCCCGTTCATCATCTTAAAGGACATATCTATTCACTTTTTATAGAAAAAGAACCGATTCTTCCGCTGCTTGTGCTACTTATCTCGGGAGGGCATACCCAAGTCATCCGCGTGGAAAGTTTTGAAGATATGGAAATACTGGCGACCAGCATGGATGATTCTGTGGGTGAAAGCTTCGATAAATGTGCCAAGATGATGGGTCTTGGGTATCCCGGAGGGCCACTCATCGAAGCACTGGCAAAAAAAGGAGACGAAAACCGTTTTGAGCTCCCCGTGCCGCTGCGTAACTCAGCGCTGATTGCCTTTTCGCTTTCGGGGCTTAAAAATGCAGTACGGCTTCAAGTAGAAGCATTGGGCGGTGCAGAGGGCATGAGCGAGCAAGACCGCGCAGATCTTGCTGCTTCTTTTCAAAAAACCGTCAAGCTCCATCTGCTTCAAAAATGCAAAAAAATCTTTGCCACAGAGCGTATCAAAGATTTTGCCATTGTAGGAGGGGCATCGGCAAACCTGTATCTGCGAAATGCTTATGAGGAGCTCTGCCATACCTTTAACAAAACACTGCATGTTGCCCCCCTTGAATACTGTTCAGACAATGCCGCCATGATAGGACGCTATGCCATCGAAGCGTACAAAAAACAGCACTTTGCAGACCCAAATACCCTAGACATCGTCAGCACCAAAAAACAACACAGTCAAATGCTGCTCTAAGCCCCTAAAACTGCCCCTTTCCTAAGCTACTTTTGGCTAAAATAAAACTACTTATGCAACACAAAAAACACGCATTTACACTAGAAAAACGGAGTCTCAACTATGGCAGAATATGGTGCTAGTAATATTAAAGTTCTTAAAGGACTTGAAGCAGTAAGAAAACGACCGGGTATGTACATTGGTGATACCTCCATTAAAGGTCTTCATCATCTTGTGTATGAAGTCGTGGACAACTCCATCGATGAATCCATGGCAGGCTACTGTGATACCATCAAGGTTACGCTCACCAAAGCAGGTTCAGCCATTATTGAAGACAACGGTCGGGGTATCCCTGTAGCTGAGCACCCTGGAGAGAAGATTTCTGCGGCTACTGTCGTTATGACCGTATTGCATGCAGGAGGAAAGTTTGATAAAGACACCTATAAGGTCTCCGGCGGACTCCACGGGGTGGGTGTTTCTGTTGTCAATGCCCTTTCTAAAGACCTTAAACTAAGCATCAACCGTGACGGACACTCTTTTGAGCAATACTTTAAAGCCGGTATTCCTCAAGAGCCTCTGGCGCAAACAGGCACTTCCCGTAAAACAGGTACCAAAATAGAGTTTTGGCCTGATGACAGTATCTTTACTGAAACAGTCAACTTCCAAAAAGAAATCCTGATGAAACGGTTTAAGGAACTCTGTTACCTGAACCCCAAAATCACCATTGAATTTACCGATGAAAGAGACGGCACAAAAGAGAAGTTTCATTTTGAAGGCGGTATACGTCAATTTGTAGAAGATATGAATACCAAACCGCCACTCTCTACAGCTCAGTTTTTTAGCGGCAGCGTAGAAGATGCAGATGAAGGTACCATAGAGATCGATATTGCTATGATGTATTGTGATGCAGACAGCGATAAAGTACTCTCTTTTGTCAACAACATCAAAACACCCGACGGCGGTACGCACGAAGCAGGATTTAGAGCAGGTCTTACACGTTCTTTGTCCACCTATATCAAAAACAATGCCAATGCCAAAGAGAAAAACACAGCCATCACCGGTGATGACACCAAAGAAGGCTTGATTGCTATTGTCTCTGTGCGTATCCCTGAACCTCAATTTGAAGGGCAGACCAAAGGTAAGCTCGGATCGAGTTATGTCAGACCTTTAGTACAAAAACTCTTCAGTGAAAACTTTAACAAATACCTTGAAGAAACACCGATTGAAGCCAAAGCTATTATGGATCAGGTACTGCTAGCGGCTAGAGGCAGAGACGCAGCCAAAAGAGCCAAAGATTTGGTCAAACGCAAAGACTCTATGAGCATCGGTACCCTTCCGGGTAAACTGGCAGATTGTCAAAGCAAAGACCCTGCGGTATCTGAAATCTATCTGGTCGAAGGGGATTCTGCAGGCGGTTCAGCCAAACAAGGTCGTGACAGAGTTTTTCAAGCCATCCTCCCACTCAAAGGAAAGATCCTCAACGTTGAAAAAGCAAGACTCGATAAGATCTTAAAATCTGATGAGATTAAAAATATGATCACCGCACTGGGGTGCGGCATCGGCGATGAGTTCAATGAAGAAAAACTGCGTTATCACAAAGTCATTATCATGACTGATGCGGACGTTGACGGCAGCCATATCCAGACACTGCTGATGACCTTCTTCTTTAGATTCCTCAAACCAATCATCGAAAAAGGGTATCTTTACCTCGCACAGCCACCGCTTTACCGTTACAAAAAAGGCAAAAATGAAGTCTATCTCAAGGATGAAAAAGCCCTTAACGACTACCTGATAGAAAACGGTATCTCTGCCATTGAAAGTACTACGATGGGACAGGCAGATCTTATAGAGCTCTTTAAACTGGTCGCTTACTACCGTATGACACTCAAAGAGATCGAAAAACGTTTTGCTCTGCCTGAGGTATTGCGCTATATGATCGAGAATCCTGATATCATCGGTACGGATAGCACCAAACTGGCACAAACTATCGAAGCATATATTGCCAAGCTGGGGTATAACATTTTAAATAAAACCATCACGGATGACACTATACAGCTTTTTGTGCAGACCAAAGACGGACTTGAAGAGCTGATTGTAGACGAGACACTCTTCACCAACCCCCACTACAATGAAGCCATCCATATACACCAAAAAATATCTGAATACCAAACTGATGAGTTTGAGGATAAAGATCTGCTTGCTATCTTTGAAGAGGTAGAAAGTTCTGCAAAAAAAGGTGCTTATATCCAACGTTACAAAGGTCTGGGAGAGATGAACCCTGAACAGCTCTGGGAAACCACAATGACGCCGGAGAACAGAAGATTATTACAAGTGACCATCGGTGATGATGAAGTCGCAGGTGATACTTTTGTACTCTTTATGGGTGATGATGTAGAACCAAGAAGAAACTATATAGAGAGCCATGCAAAAGACGTAAAACATTTGGATGTCTAATGCTACATTCACAAAAAGAAGAAAGAGGACGGCGTTTCACTCTGGCACTTAGGGCAGGGATCCCTGTTCTGATTCTTACTTTTCTCGTATTTTTCAGTACTATCGACAAAGAAGCCGCGATCAAAATCAGTACAAAAGACGGTATACTACTTACTGCCATCACATTTATTGCCATTTATTTTATCTATTTTCTGATGAATCTGAGCGTCCAAGAGACCCTGATTGATCAGACAACCCAGACCTTTAACAAAAAAGCTTTTATTAAAAATCTGGAACACTATCATCCTGACTCACTTGCATGTCTCAGCGTAGAGAATCTGCCTTCTCTCAATGAAAACTACAGCAGCGATCAAGTTGATACCCTTCTGTATAGTATTTCAAGAGGTTTAAATCTGCTGTTTAAACAAAACGGCATTAAAAATGTACTCATAGGACGCAATCGCGGTTCAGAGTTTTTAATCGCTGTCAATGAAAACTATCAACAAATCCAGACGATTTTAGAGACCATGATCAGACAAAACAGCCGCATCAATGACATTGAGATAGAGTACCGCTTTGCAATCATTACCAACACACATCACCATTACGACAAAGCCATCGTCCAGCTCAGAGATATTATTGCAGGTCAATCTATAAAAGACGACAAAGATGAAAACCCTTCTACCCCTAGAGATGCCAAAGAACTTTCAGATAGTGAAAGAGATGTGATCGCATCACTCAAGGAGAAAAAACTCTCATTATCTTTTCGGGCACTTTTAAATGTACACAATGACACCATCAATACCTATGAGATAGCTGTCAGACTCAAATCAAATACTTCAGTAGACATCCTGCCTCGTATCTTTTTGCCTATCATCAACCGTTTGGGTCTGGGAAGAGAATATGATTTTATTCTCATTCAACATATCATAGATCTTCTGCCTTTCGTAGATGATCGTATCTCTTTTACTTTCAACCTTTCACCGTTTTCTCTGCGAGACAGGACATTTCAGGAACAACTGTTTGCATACCTTGAATCCTCCAATATCGATACATCCCGTCTCATCATTCAACTGTATGAACGCAAAACGCACCATGACCTAAGCGGATACCTTAAAACCCTCAAAATCTATAGAGCCAAAGGATTGCGTATCTGTATCGATAATTTCGGTTCATCCAATGCATCATTGGAATATATGAAACATTTTAAATTTGATATGGTGCAGTTTGACAGAGACTATAGTACTAATTTGGAAGATGAGACAACCTACGCCATGTTGCATTCTCTTGTCAAAATGCTGGGTGACCTGCATGTCAAAACAGTTGCAAAATGGGTGGACAATGCTGCACAAAAAAAGAGACTTAAAAAACTCGGTATTGACTACATTCAGGGTTATGGTGTACATAAACCGCTTACTGAAGAAGAACTCATAGCGATATACCACCCTTCCTCACTGCAAAATATTACAATCTGACATATATTTAACCCGTCCTACAAATATTGATTATGATGGCATATAACCCATTTTAAGGATAGGCGCGTGATAGATTTTGATGATGTAATGTTAAGAGTTAAGCAGATTCTCGAAACTCACAAAACACAGACAAAAATACGTGATAAAGATATTGCTGATTTTCTTCAACTTGATGCGCAATATTATGCAGTGATTAAAAGACGTAAAAAACTTCCTTATGAATCACTTGCGACAGTGTGCTACCAATACCGTATCAGCCTAAACTGGTTACTTCTGGCACAGAAACCGCAATACCTGACTACACAAGCTTGATAAACAAGAAGTATTTTTTCTCTTGAAGCGATTTTCCAAATCCAACAACAGAGGCTGCATCATGGTATGTCTTTATATCTACTCTCAGCTCGTACATCAAACCAGCCATAGGCAGTACCAGTAGATGTTTGACAAGTTCACCGATAGATAAAACTGCCGTACTGCTGTCTATCTTAAAAATCAGTTTTCTCTGCTCTTCATCGATAATAAAGGCATTAATAGGTGCTTCACCCGCAGATATTAGCCTATCTGGGTTACTGTTATCCTCCTTTAAAAGCATCGCTGTGAGGATAAAGTCTTCCTGATTACCAATTGCTTCACGTATATCTTCTATGAGATCAATAATAACTTTCATGATATGTCTTTCTTTAAGGTTGGGAGGGAAATAGAATAAGTAAAGGGGTCAAACAGAGCAAACTCTGTTTGATCGAAGTAGTCGCATAGGAGAGAAAATATTAGCTATTTCTCTTTGCAATAATCTCTTTGGCTACGTTAGAAGGAACTTCTTCATAGTGGTCAAATTCCATTGCATACGTTGCACGACCCTGTGTCATTGAGCGAAGATCAGTTGAGTATCCGAACATTTCAGAAAGTGGCACGAAAGCATTAACGATTTTGTTTCCTGCTCTGTCATCCATTCCTGTAACCTGGCCACGTCTTTTGGCGATATCACCGATAACATCACCCATGCTCTCTTCAGGTACTTCCACTTCAACTTTCATCAAAGGCTCCAAGATAACAGGGTTTGCTTCTCTACAACCCTCTCTAAAGCCCATAGAACCAGCCAATTTAAACGCCATCTCAGAAGAGTCGACATCGTGGTAAGAACCGTCATACAATGTTACTTTAACATCTTCTACAGGGTAGCCTGCCTGAATACCTCTAGCCATCGCCTCTTGGATACCTTTGTTAACCGGTTGGATAAATTCTTTTGGAATAACCCCACCTTTAACCGCATCAACAAACTCATATCCAGCGCCTGCTTCTTGTGGTTCGATTTCAAGGTATACGTGACCAAATTGTCCGCGTCCACCTGATTGTTTAGCGTATTTGTATTCTTTTTTCACTGCTTTTCTGATTGTTTCTCTGTATGAAACCTGTGGCGCACCTACATCTGCTTCAACTTTAAACTCTCTTTTCATTCTATCTACAAGGATTTCCAAGTGAAGTTCACCCATTCCTGAGATAATTGTTTGACCTGTCTCTTCATCCGTATTGACTCTGAATGACGGATCTTCTGCAGCCAGTTTACCGAGTGCGATACCCATTTTTTCTTGGTCTGCTTTTGTTTTTGGCTCAACTGCAACAGAAATAACCGGCTCAGGGAAATCCATTCTTTCAAGTACCACATGGTCTGTATTGTCACAAAGGGTATCTCCTGTTGTTGAGTACTTAAGTCCAACAACCGCGCCGATTTCACCTGCATAAATCTCAGAGACTTCTTCACGCTTGATCGCGTGCATTTTCATAATACGGCCGATACGCTCTTTTTTGTCTTTGGTTGTATTGTGAACATGTGAGCCTGACTGTAATGAACCTCTGTAGACACGGATAAATGTCAATGTACCAACAAAAGGGTCTGTCATGATTTTAAATGCCAACGCTGCAAATGCACCATCATCAGTTGAAGGGACAACTACTTCGACGTTTTCATCATCCATCATGGTACCTTTGATTGCAGGTGCTTCTACTGGAGAAGGAAGGTACGCAACAACGGCATCAAGCAAAGTTTGAACACCTTTGTTTTTAAAGGCTGTTCCTGGAAGCATTGGTACAATATGCATACCGATCGTTGCTGCTTTGATGCCTGCAGCAATCTCTTCTTGGGTTAACTCTTCACCTTCAAGGAATTTCTCCATAAGCTCTTCGTTACCTTCAGCTTCTGAGATACCTTCGATCATTTTTTCTCTGTATTCTTCTGCTTGTGCCTGAAGCTCAGGACGGATCTCCTGCTCATGGTAGTTTGATCCCATTTCGGCATCTTTATCCCAAACAATCTCTTTCATTTTTACAAGGTCAACAACACCTTCAAAAGTGTCTTCAGCACCGATTGGCAGCTGAATGACTACTGGGTTACCTTTGAGTCTGTCCTTGATTTGTCTTGCAACTTCCAAGAAATCAGCACCTGTTCTGTCCATTTTGTTTACAAATACAATAGAAGGTACACCATAACGGTTTCTTTGTCTCCACACAGTCTCAGACTGCGGCTGAACCCCACCAACGGCACAGAATACAGATACCGCACCGTCAAGTACTCTCATAGAACGCTCAACTTCGATCGTGAAGTCAACGTGACCCGGAGTGTCGATAATGTTGATTTGTTTACCGAGCCACTCACACGTAGTCGCAGCAGAAGTAATCGTAATACCTCTTTCTTGCTCTTGCTCCATCCAGTCCATCGTTGCAGCACCGTCATGTACTTCACCGATTTTATGTTCAACACCCGTGTAAAAAAGAATTCTTTCTGTGGTTGTTGTTTTTCCTGCATCAATGTGAGCAGCAATACCGATATTTCTTACGTCTTCAAGTTTGTGCGTTCTTGCCATAACCTAATTCCTTACCATCTGTAGTGAGCAAACGCTTTGTTTGCTTCAGCCATTCTATACGTATCTTCTTTCTTTTTGAAAGCAGAACCCTTTTCTGTTGCAGCGTCCATTAGCTCATTGCTCAAACGCTCCATCATTGTTCTTTCATTTCTTTTTCTAGCAGCATCAACAATCCATCTGATACCGAGTGATTGCTGTCTTACAGGTCTTACTTCTATAGGCACTTGGTAGGTTGCTCCACCCACTCTTCTGCTTTTTACTTCTATTACAGGCTTGACATTATCCATCGCTTTGTTGAATATTTCAATACCTTTTTCACCAGATTTTGATTCAATTCTCTCTAACGCAGCATACATTACTCTTTGTGCTGTGCTTTTTTTACCATCAAGCATAATTGCATTGATGAACTTTGTTAATACCTTAGAACCGTGTACTGGATCTGGCAATACTGGTCTAACGGGTGCTTTTCTTCTTCTCATTGTGTTTCCTCTTCAATCTTATTGTATTGATTTACTCAAGTCTTGTCCCCTAAGGTGTTTGACAATACCTGTTTAAAGTCTATGACTAGACTAAACTTTTTTACGCTGTACTATAATCCCTGGATTATTTTTTAGGTCTCTTTGTACCGTATTTAGAACGTGCAACAGTTCTTCCGTTTACACCAGAAGCATCAAGTGCACCACGAACGATGTGATACTTAACACCCGGTAAATCTTTAATTCTTCCGCCTCTTACAAGTACGATTGAGTGTTCTTGAAGGTTGTGACCCTCTCCACCGATATATGAGATAACTTCAAAACCGCTTGTCAATCTTACTTTGGCAACTTTTCTAAGTGCTGAGTTAGGTTTCTTTGGTGTTGTAGTATAAACTCTTGTACATACGCCTCTTCTTTGAGGACATTTTACGAGCGCAGGTGATTTTGATTTTTTCACTTGCTTTTGACGTTCTTTACGAATCAATTGGTTAATTGTAGGCAAATCGTTTCCTTTCTTTCTGGTTAGTTTGAATTGAGATCATCTCTCTTGAATCTGGGTTCTTACACCACATAAAAGTACTTCGGCCAAGTATTTTTATGTGCCGTAATACGCACGCTACAAGCCATTTCCCCTAAGGATATGGACGCAATTTTGGAGGCAAATTATATCGAAATATTCTTTAAAATTTCTTATATTTGAAGTAAAGCAGGATTTTATGTGTTTCTGACTGAGGTCAGAAACACTGTGTTGGGCTTATTTTGAAGGAGTAAGTCTAATCGTATCGTTATTAATCATACCTGTACCTACAGGGATAAGACGACCGATTACTACGTTTTCTTTAAGATCCTCTAAGGTATCAACTGTTCCTGCTATGGATGCAGAGGTCAATACTTTGGTTGTATCTTGGAAAGAAGCAGCAGAGATGATACTGTCTGCACCAACTGCTGAACGCGTGATACCTACCAACATCGGCTCAGCGATTGCAGGCTCTCCGCCAAGCGTAATCACACTTTGGTTTTCTTCTTGGAATTTACGGCGTGAAACTATATCTCCGGCAATAAATTTAGAATCACCGCTCTCGATGACTTTTACCTGTCTCATCATTTGAGAGGTCACGATCTCAATGTGTTTATCAGAGATATTTACCCCTTGTCTACGGTAAACCATCTGTACTTCAGAGACAATATACTCATACAATGCTTTCTCTCCAAGTGCCGCAAGGATGTCATGACTTGAGACAACCCCATCAGTCAGTCTTTCACCTGCATGAACATACTCACCTGTATTGACAAGAGCTATTTTGTTTTTATCAACAAATTGTTCCGTTATCTGACCATTGTCACCAGAGATAATCAGTCTTTGTTTACCACGCAACTCTTTGCCGAAACTCACCATACCGTCTATCTGTGCAATGAGCGCAATATCTTTAGGACGTCTGGCTTCAAAGAGTTCAGAAACTCTCGGAAGACCCCCGGTAATATCTTTTGACTTAATCGCTGCCTTTGGTGTTTTCGCCAAGATATCTGCGATACTCACTTCATCACCGTCTCGTACGAACAAAATCGATTTTGGATCAAGCTGGTAACGAATCACATCGCCACCCTCTGTTGCAAGAATAATTGCCGGTTTATACGCTGGCGGAATATATTCGTTTAATTCAAGTCTTGTATCACCCGTGACTTCATCAAACTGCTCAATAACCGTTACACCCGGAATAATATCTTCAAACTTCAGTGTTCCTTTTTGCTCGGCGATAATAGGCTCTGAGTAAGGATCCCACTCCGCTATAACAACATGAGCAGCCGTCTCAGGTGCAGAGATCAGATCTCCTCTTTGCATCATCGCATCATTATCTACTTTGACAACAGATCCTCTTGAGATATAGTGTCTTGCTGCCTCTCTGTTGTTCTCATCGATAATGACAGCAAAAAGACCTTTTTCCTGTACCTTTGTACCCTCTTTGATACTTGTATGCTCTTCAAGATAATCCCCTTTAAGCAAGAAGAATTTCACTTTACCTTTTGACTCTGAAATGACATTCTGTGTTACCGGCGCACCGTCTTCCACTTTGAGTTCAGAAGCAAACGGCACACGGCTAGGTACAGACCATCCTTCGTTGATTACTTCTACGATTGAATCACCCTCTTTAACCATGTCACCATCATTCAGTGGCAAGAATAGTTTCCCTTCGATCTTACCTGCGACACCTGCAAGTTCATTAGACTTTGCCACATCTGATTTTCTCAGGTTGTACTTCACTTCATTGGCACTTCCATCATTGACGGAGATGATATATTCATCATGTGTTACCACAAGAGAAATCTTACCGTCTGTGACTGCTTTGATCTTAGGTTCAACCAAAAGAACACCTGCGTTTCTTCTGTTTGCTACGATCAGGTTGCCATCTCTGTTACGATACACGTTAAGGTTGTAATAACGGATAAATCCTTCTTTAGAAGCAATAACCTGTCTGTCTTCTTTACCTGCTGTTGCTGTACCACCGGTGTGGAAGGTACGAAGCGTAAGCTGTGTTCCCGGCTCACCAATGGATTGCGCCGCGATAACTCCGACCGCCTCACCGCGTTTGACCATTTTGTTATCAGCCATATTCAAACCATAACATTTTGAACAAAGCCCTTTGGGTGCTTTACACGTAGATGGTGCTCTCATCACAACTGAACGCACACCTGCATCTTGTACTCTTTGAGCTGTCTCTTCATCTATCATGGTGCCTTCACTGACAAGCACTTCAGATGTGATAGGATCGATGATGTCTTCAGCCAGCACTCTACCGTAGATACGATCTGCCAATGGCTCGATCATTTCATTTCCTACAACGATATCAGATACTTCTACACCCTCATGTGTACCACAATCGGTCATCGTAATCTTCACGTTTTGCGCAACATCAATCAGTTTACGTGTCAAGTAACCCGCGTTTGCTGTTTTAAGCGCGGTATCGGCAAGACCTTTTCTTGCACCGTGGGTTGAAATAAAGTACTCAAGTACATTCAAACCTTCACGGAAGTTAGACGTAATCGGTGTTTCAATGATAGACCCGTCAGATTTTGCCATCAAACCCCTCATACCTGAAAGCTGTCTGATTTGTGCTGCCGAACCTCTCGCCCCTGAGTCTGCCATCATATGCACAGAGTTAAATCCGTCTTTATCTGCTTTGATAAGCTTCATCAGCCCCTCAGCAATACCGTTATTGGCATCCGTCCAGATATCGATAATTTTGTTATATCGCTCCTGATCCGTCAAAAGACCTGAACCAAACTGTCTTTGAATCTCTTTTACTTCCGCTTTCGCAGCCGCTACAAGACCCTCTTTGAGTGCAGGAATCTTAATATCATCAATCGAAACAGAAACACCTACTTTGGTGGCATATTTGAAACCCATATTCTTCAAATCATCAAGGAAACTTGCTGTCTGAGAAACACCGCCTATCTTGTAGATATAGTCAACGAGCACACCGATGTCTTTTTTCTTCAGGATTTTATTCCAGTATTTTTCAGGAACATAATCAGGGATAATCGATTTAAGAATCAGTCTTCCTGCTGTCGATTTGGTGATATGACCATCAATCACTGTTCTGATACGTGCATTCAGATCCAATGCATCCTGCTCAAATGCAATCTCAACCTCTTCCACATTGGCAAAGAGTTTATGCTCACCTTTGACATCATTTTTCTCCAAAGTCAAATAGTACAGACCCAAAATCATATCCTGAGAAGGTACGGCAATCGCTTTACCCGAAGCCGGAAGCAAAATGTTCATCGAACCCAGCATCAATACTTTAGCTTCAGCAATCGCTTCATCCGAGAGTGGTACGTGTACCGCCATCTGATCCCCATCGAAGTCCGCGTTAAATGCTGAACAGACCAATGGGTGCAATTGAATCGCTTTACCCTCTATCAATTTAGGGTGAAACGCCTGAATGGAAAGTTTATGCAGTGTCGGTGCACGGTTGAGCAAGATTGGATACCCCTCAACCACTTCTTCCAGACACTCCCAAACTTCATTCTCTTGTTTTTCGATCATTTTTTTGGCTTGTTTCAGTGTCGTTGCATACCCTTTTTCTTCAAGCTTCGCCATCAAATGCGGTTTAAAGAGTTCAATTGCCATCTTTTTAGGCAATCCGCACTGATCCATACGCAAATCAGGACCAACAACAATAACAGAACGCCCGGAGAAGTCAACTCTTTTACCCAAAAGGTTCTGTCTGAAACGCCCTTGTTTACCTTTAATCACTTCAGAAAGTGATTTGAGTGGTCTTTTGTTCGCACCTTTAACTGCATTGCCTCTTCTGCCATTGTCAAAGAGTGCATCCACCGCTTCTTGAAGCATACGTTTTTCGTTTCTGACAATAATCTCAGGCGCATCAAGCTCAACCAGTCTTTTAAGCCTTTGGTTACGGTTGATCACTCTTCTGTAGAGGTCGTTAACATCTGAAACTGCAAATTTTCCTCCATCAAGACTCACCAATGGTCTCAAATCAGGTGGCAATACAGGCAATTGAGTCAGCATCATCCACTCTGGTCTGTTTCCTGAGTGCAAAAACGCCTCTATCACTTTAAGACGTTTGACGATCGTTTTTCTACGTGCTTCAGACTTGGTTGCCGTTATATCGAGTTTGAGCTGTGTAAACATTTCCACCAAGTCAAGCTCAGCAAGAAGTTCCTGAACAATCTCTCCCCCCATTCGTGCATCCAAATCGGACTCACCAAAACGCTGCATGATTTGCTGATACTGCTCTTCATTGAGCACGTCATATTTTGCAAGCGGGTTTAGCCCTTCGCTGTCATATGATGCTTCACCAGGCGTTTTAACTATATATGCTTCATAATAGAGTACACGTTCAAGGTCTTTCATCTTGACGCCCAAGAGTGTACCGATACGTGAAGGCAGTGAAGAGACATACCAGATGTGCGCCACAGGAGCAATCAGATCAATGTGTCCCATACGCGTTCTTCTTACTTTGGAAGTAGTGACTTCAACACCACATTTTTCACACACTACACCTTTGTAACGCATCTTTTTGTATTTACCGCACAAACACTCATAGTCTCTGATTGGTCCAAAAATCTTAGCACAGAAGAGACCGTCTCTTTCTGGCTTGAGTGTTCTATAGTTAATCGTTTCAGGTTTTTTTACCTCACCATAACTCCAAGAAAGGACCTTCTCCGGACTTGCTATTTTAAGTTGTAATGCTGCGATATCTTTTGGTCTATTTTCACTGTTCAGATCTATTAGTGTTAAATTCTCTAAAAACTTACTCATTTTCACCCTCCACTTCTTTTTTACTCTCATATAGTTCTGCATCAAGACCTAAAGCCTGAAGCTCTTTTGTCAATACGAACATCGTCTCAGGTACACCCGATGCCGGTACGGATTCACCTTTTGTAATCGCTCTGTATGCTCTTGCTCTACCTTCAACATCATCTGATTTGATGGTCAACATCTCTTTGAGCGTATGGGCTGCACCGTATGCTTCAAGTGCCCATACTTCCATCTCTCCAAATCTTTGTCCACCAAAGAGCGCTTTACCACCAACTGGCTGTTGTGTAACCAATGAGTAAGGTCCGGTAGAACGCGCATGCACTTTTTCATCAACCAAGTGATGCAGTTTAAGCATGTACATATAGCCGACATTGACGCGTTCTATCATTTTTTCGCCTGTTTTACCGTCAAATAAGACCATTTTTCCATCAGAAGCTATCTTTGCCATTTCAAACAGTTTGTCAAATTCTGCCTGGTTTGTTCCCTCAAATACAGGGGAGGCAAATTTAATACCTTTGGACCAGTCTCTTCCGTATTTGATCAGATCTTCATCACTCATCGCAGTCAAGACTTCTTTTGCATTCATCAGTTTGGCGACATCTGTAATCTCAATCATCTTTGCTCTTAAGTCTTGAATAAAATTCTCCTGCTGATTGACAAACAATGCTTCAATCTGCTCACCAAGATTTTTACCGACCAAGCCCAAGTGCACTTCAAGAATCTGTCCGATGTTCATACGTGAAGGTACACCCAACGGATTCAGGATCAAATCAACCGGTCTTCCGTCTTCTTGGTACGGCATATCGATTTCTGGAACGATATTGGAGACGATACCTTTGTTTCCGTGGCGTCCCGCCATTTTATCTCCTACTTTGAGCTTTCTCTTCGTAGCGATATAAATCTTAACCAGCTTCGTGACACCTGAAGGCAGAATGTCATCTTTATCCAGTACAACCAGTTTTTCTTCATGGTCTGTTTTGAGTTTTTTCTTCTGTTTCAAGAAGTAGTTTTTCAACGATTCATACTCATTTTGTACATCATCCGAATACGATTGCACCACACCTCTAAGAGCAAAACGGTTCACCCCTTTGATTACCTCTTCAGGAATAGTAGATCCAACTGCATACTCAGTCTCTCCAATGCTTACCGCTTTTGCCAAAGGTTGCGCAGAAAGATAACGTGCAATACGTAATATCTCTTCTCTGTCTATCATCAAAAGCTGATCATGGTGATCACCGTCAAGCACGGCTTTTTCTTGTTCATAGGCCTGAATGGCACGTGCATCTTTTTCATAGCCTTTTTTCGTAAAGACTTTGATGTCAACAACAACACCTTCCATAGTAGCCGGACAATAAAGCGATTTATTCACCACATGACCCGCTTTTTCTCCAAAAATGGCTCTAAGCAAACGCTCTTCTGGTGTAGGTTTGATCTCACCCTTAGGGCTTACTTTACCCACAAGAATCATTCCCGGTTTGACGTATGTACCTATCTGGACGATACCGCTTTCATCAAGGTGCAACAATTCATCTTCACGAATGTTGGGGATGTCGCGTGTGATCTCTTCTGTTCCGTGTTTAAGTTCCCTAGCTTCTACCTCTTTCTCATAGGTATGCACCGAAGTAAAGGTATCTTCTCTAATAAGCTTTTCAGAGATGATGATCGCATCCTCATAGTTATATCCATACCAAGGCATGAAAGCGACACGGATATTTTTACCGATAGCAAGCTCACCCTGATCCATGTTGGCACCATCGGCGATGACTTGAGCCGTTTTGATCTTGTCACCCAGTTTTACAATCGGCACTTGGGTAAATGTCGTATTTTGGTTGGTTCTCATGTTCTTTTCAAGCGGATAGTGATCTATAAATACACCGCTCTCATCTTCACCCATAATATAGATGTTTTTACCGTCAATTTTTTCAACAACACCTGCTCTTCTTGCTTTAACACATTCCCATGCATCACGGCTCACGATGGCCTCCATACCGGTTCCTACCATCGGTGCTTCCGTACGGATAAGCGGTACAGCTTGACGTTGCATGTTTGAACCCATCAATGCACGGTTTGCATCATCATGCTCCAAGAAAGGAATCAATGCCGCAGCAGAACCCGAGATCATCAAAGGAGAGATGTCGATAAGATCCACTCTTTTTGCTTCATTCAGCTCGATATTTCCATTAAGTCTGGTCTCAATAAGATCTTCTACGATACGCCCGTCTTCACTTACTTGTGTTGAAGCCGGAGCGATACATTTGTCTTCTTCCTGTGTCGCAGTGATATAGACGATCTCATCTGTCACCTGACAGTTTTTCACCACTTTGTACGGTGCTTCAATAAACCCGTGCTCATTGACTTTTGAGTAGGTTGCCAACGTGTTGATAAGACCGATGTTTTGTCCCTCGGGTGTCTCAATCGGACAGATACGACCATAGTGCGTAGGGTGTACATCCCTGACTTCAAATCCGGCTCTTTCTTTTACCAAACCACCTTCACCCAGCGCAGAGAGTCTTCGTTTGTGTGTGACTTCTGAAAGCGGGTTCGTCTGATCCATAAACTGAGAGAGTTGTCCTGAAGAGAAAAATTCCAAAATCGTATTGGTAATCATTTTAGAGTTTACCAAATCGTGTGGCATCAACTCATCCAAAGTTCCCGATACTGTTGTCATTTTGTCTTTGATCGCTTTTTGCATCTTCACAAGACCGCTGTGAAGCTCATTGCCCAACAGCTCTCCAATAGCTCTGATTCTTCTGTTACCCAAGTGATCTCTGTCATCGATATGACCTTGACCGTTTTTAACTTTTATCAGATATTTAACCGTATAGATAAGATCCTCTGTTGTAAGCACGGTAGCATACTCTGGGATATCAAGCCCCAGCTTATGATTCATCTTCATACGACCCACTTGCGTCAAATCATATCTTTCAGGATCAAAAAAGAGTTGTTTGAGGAATGATTTTGCCGCCTCAGGTGTTACCGGTTCACCAGGTCTCATTACTTTGTAAATACGAATGGCTGAAAGCACATTTTCATCATCAATCTGCTCTGTTTGCTTTAAGAGTCTCAAACTTTCATTATCTGCAATAAAGGCATTAATGATGGACATATCTGCACCCTCGGCAAGGTCATTGATAATCTCGATCGTATCGATGCCCTGTTCAATCATCTTTCTGAGTTTACTCTCATCCAAAGGCGTAACCACATCATAAAGCACTTCACCGCTCTCTTGATCGATGATCGGTTTGGCCAAGTGTCTCTCCATCAACACTTCAAGCGGATACTCAATCCACTCCAATCCGTCTTCTATCAGTTTTTCGGCTTTTTTTCTCGTGAGTCTTTTACCTGCATTGACAACTGTATTGCCATCCATGTCTTTGACGTCGTATTCTGCTCTTCCTGAAAAATCATTGGCATCAAACTTCACCAAAAATCTGTTCTCTTTGATGCTGATCACTTTGGTAGAGTAGAATAGTTTTACAATATCATCTTTAGAATAATCCAAGGCTCTAAACAAAATCGTTACAGGGATTTTTCTTCTTTTATTGATACGTGCATACAAAATATCTTTAGAATCATATTCAAAATACAACCAAGAACCACGATCTGGGATAATCTGTGCTGAATACAACATACCGCTGCCAACAGTTGTCCCTTCTTCTTCTTTAAAGATAACACCTGGCGATCTGTGAAGCTGGTTGACGATCACTCTTTCAACCCCGTTAACAACAAAAGAGGTTCTCTCCGTCATTAAAGGAATGTCACGTACAAAAACAGCTTGTTCTTTAATCTCTTTAGGATCGAGTTTTTCACCTGTTTTTTCATCTCTGTTCCAAATTGTCAATGAGATATTCATCTTGAGCGATACAGAATAGGTTAGTCCTCTCTCCATACACTCTCTAACGGTATATTTGGGTTTAATGATTTCAGAGTTTTTATAGTTGAGTGTAAGTCTGTTTTGCTGATCCGTGATTGGAAAAGCTGAACGGAATACTTTTTCCAGCGTAGAGTTTTTTCTGTCTTTTTCGCCAAGCATCAAAAAATCTTCATAACTTTTTTGTTGGAGCTGAAGCAAATTGGGGATTTCTATCTCTCTGGGTGTTTTTGAAAAGTCAACACGGAGTCTGTTACCTGAATGTAAAGAATTCAACATGGGGGTATCCTTATTTCGGTTTAGTTTTGTTTATGTAGTTGGTTATTATGTGTATATTGGGTACACAAAGAAACTATTGACACGAGGGTATGAAATGTCTGTGAATAGTTTATCGCTATATCCAATGAGATGGGTAACAATTGCTTAGGCAGAACGCCTAAGCATCATTAAATAATGATTATTTAATTTCGCAAGTAGCGCCAGCTTCTTCAAATTCTTTTTTGATTGCTTCTGCTTCTTCTTTAGTTGCGCCTTCTTTAAGTACAGTTGGTGCATTATCTACAGCATCTTTTGCTTCTTTAAGTCCAAGACCAGTTACAGATCTTACTACTTTAATAGCGTTGATTTTTTTGTCACCACCACTTGTAAGAACAACTGTAAACTCAGTTTGCTCTTCAGCAGCCTCAGCAGCTACAGCAGGTCCACCAGATACAACTGTTGCCTGTGCAGATACGCCAAATTTTTCTTCAAATTCTTTTACAAGCTCAGAAAGCTCAAGTACTGACATGTTTGAGATAAACTCAAGAACATCTTCTTTAGTTGTTGCCATAATTATTTCCTTCGTATAAAAAATATCTCCTTGAAGAAAAGCAAAGCGATTCTTCAATTCCTCTCACTAATGCTCTAGCCAATGACCTCAGAATAATTAGTGTCAAAAGCCTCCGTAGAGACTCACCTATCAATAAGAAATTACGCTTCTTCTTTTTTTGCCGCTAAAGCACTTAAGCCGATTGTAAAGTTCTGTACCGGTGCATTCCAAACATTAAGAAGCATACCGATAAGCACTTCTTTGCTTGGAAGTTTAGCCATTGCATTAATCGTTTGCAAACTTGCGACTTCGCCGGCAATAAGACCTGATTTGATCGAAAAGTTCTCTTTAAACTGCGTTGCAGCTTTGTCTGCGATTTTACATGGTGTAATTTGTGTATCACCCCAAATAACCACATTCGTCTCAGTCAAGCTCATTGCTTCACATCCTGCATTTTGCAGTGCGATCATCGCAAGTTTATTGTTGATAACTTTTACTTTTGTCTCTTCATCTTTTGCAAGATTTCTTACAATTTCAAGTTTTTCAACCGTCATACCTTTGTAATCACAAACGATAATGGCACCAGCGTTTTTAAACTCTGCTGTCATTTCTGCGACCAATTCTTCTTTTCTGGTTCTTGTCATAGTTTCTCCTTTCGACCTCTAAAAGGGTATTGGTTTCATCCAATCCACCTATTTTTTCAAATAGATTAATTAAGCTTTCGCCCCTTTTATCTTTGACCTAAGATTATGAGTTTCCTCAAAACAAAACTAGCGTTTAGTTCTGTTTTGAACATACTGTACACACTTTTGTGAAGTCCAGCACTGATACTGGACAGACACACTTACATCAATTATCTTAAATCCATCAATTCACTTGTATTGAGAGTAATAGAAGGGCTCATTGTCAAAGACAAGGCACCATTTGTGATATATTTACCTTTTGCAGAAGCCGGTTTTGCTTTATTAATTGCACGTACAAAAGTAACAAGGTTTTCTCTGATATCAGCTTCTGAGAATGATACTTTACCGATACCGGCATGGATGTTACCTTTTTTATCTACTCTAAAGTTTACCTGTCCGCCTTTTGCATTCTCTACCGCTTTAGCTACATCCATCGTCACAGTACCTGTTTTAGGGTTAGGCATAAGACCTTTTGGCCCAAGGATTCTAGCCACTTGACCCAATACACCCATCATATCTGGCGTCGAGATAACGATATCAAAATTAATCACACCGGCTTTGATTGACTCTATCAAATCCGTTGAACCTACTACATCTGCACCTGCAGCTTTTGCTTCATCTGCTTTAGCATCTTTTGCAAAAACCGCTACTCTTACTGTCTTACCTGTTCCATTTGGAAGTACGACAGAACCTCTGATCATCTGATCAGCATGTCTTGGATCAACGTTCAAATTAAGTGCCACTTCTACAGTTTCATCAAATTTCGCTGATTTAAGATTTTTCAGTGTTCCCATTGCTTCATCAACACTGTATGTTTTTGTTGTATCTACTGCTTTTAGTAGCGCTTCTCTTCTTTTACTTGGTTTAGTTGCCATTTTATTCTCCGCTTATTATGCTCCCACACTTTTAAATCATGTGGTTATGATTTTTGTACTCTGGGTTTAACATTTTGTTAAATCCACTTAGTCTTGCGACTAGTCTACGATCGTAACACCCATACTTCTGCATGAACCTGCGATAATGTTTGCTGCCATTTCTTTATCATTGGTGTTAAGGTCAACAATTTTCTGTGCAACAATTTCGTCCAATTTTGCTTTAGTGATTGTTCCCACTTTGTTAAGAATTGGATTGTCCGTACCTTTTTTAAGACCTGCTGCTTTCATGATGAGATCACTTGCAGGCGGTTGTTTTGTCTCAAATGTAAAACTTTTATCTGCATAGACAGTGATGACTACAGGAACTTTAAAGCCCATTTTGTCTTTTGTCTTTTCGTTAAATGCTTTACAAAACTCCATAATGTTTACACCACGCTGTCCTAGTGCAGGACCTACCGGTGGTGATGGGTTTGCTGCTCCAGCTGGGATCATCAGTTTAAACTTAAACGCTACTTTTTTTGCCATCTGTTCTTCCTTTGTTTGATTTGACCCTTAGGTCTTATAATATTTTCTCTACTTGTGTATAGAGGATTTCGACCGGTGTATTTCTACCGAAGATAGAAACATTTAATCTTAACTTTCCATGGTCAAGATCATACTCTTCCACCATGGCCGTAAAGTTGGCAAATGGTCCGTCTACGATACGTACCATTTCCCCTGTTTCAAAGTCAACTTTTGGACGCGGTGCAGATTTTTTCTCCATCTTGTCCAAAATCACTTTAATATCTGCCGCACTCAGTGCTGTTGGCGTCTTTTGTTCACCGATAAATCTAGATACTCTTGGTAAAGATTGTATCTTATGCCAAAGATCAGTATCCAGATCTATATGTGCAAAAGCATATCCTGAATACAATGTTCGTTCAGTTATCTTTTTTTTACCATCTTTAACTTCAATCACTTCTTCTGTTGGAACGACAACACGTTCAAGTTTCTCTTCAATACCATAATCAACAACCAATTGTTCAATCGCTCTTTTAACCGATTGTTCAGATCCTGAATATGTTTGAATTGCATACCATTGATAAGCCATTGCGTGTCCTATAAAACTGATGAAACGATGGATGACATCAAAAAGTCAACCAGTGCTAAAAATATTGATATTACAGTTACCACGAGAACAACTGCTAAAAATGCCTGTCTTACTTGTACTTTTGTTGGAAATATAACTTTATGTATCTCCGCTCTCGCGTGTGCAATAAATGTTGAAATTTTTCCCATATCTGCGTTACCTTTAATTGTGGCAGGCCAAGAGGGACTCGAACCCCCGGCACCTGGTTTTGGAGACCAGTGCTCTACCAACTGAGCTATTGGCCTAAATCGCATCTCTGGATTCTCTCCAAAGATACTGTAAAACATCTCTACTTAGAGCTTCATCTCTTTGTGTACTGTATGGCATTTACACCATTTGCAGTATTTTTTTAGAGCAAGTTTCTCTGTAGTTGTTTTTTTGTTTTTATTGGTGTGATAGTTACGTCTTGTACACTTTTCACAACCTAAGTGAACGGTTTCTCTCATATTTTTTCTCCTCTTTTCAAGGGCAAAACCCTTAAAAAATTCCTCTCACTAAAGCTTTGCCTTGGGCAAGATTTTGGAGAAGAATACTTTCTAAACTCTTTCTAAACTTATGCGATAATTTTAGAAACAACACCCGCACCAACAGTTCTACCACCTTCACGGATAGCAAATCTTGTACCGTCTTCAAGTGCAACTGGTGCAATCAATGTAACGTTAACTTTAACGTTGTCACCTGGCATAACCATCTCAGTACCTTCTTGAAGCTCTACTGAACCTGTTACGTCAGTCGTTCTAACATAAAATTGTGGTCTGTAGTTGTTAAAGAATGGTGTATGTCTACCACCTTCCTCTTTTGTAAGTACGTATACTTCTGCTTCAAATTTTGTGTGTGGTGTGATTGAACCTGGCTTAACAAGAACCATACCTCTTTGTACGTTTGCTTTATCGATACCACGGATAAGAACACCACAGTTATCACCAGCTTCTCCACAATCCATCTCTTTACGGAACATTTCAACACCAGTTACAGTTGTTTTTTGTGTGTCTTTAAGACCAACGATTTCAACTGCATCACCGATACATACTTTACCTTTTTCTACTTTACCAGTTACAACCGTACCACGACCTTGGATAGTAAAGATATCTTCAATTGCCATAAGCAAGTCTTTGTCTGTTTCTCTGATTGGATCTGGAATGTATGAATCTACAGCGTCCATCAATGCAAAGATTTTATCTGACCATGCACCAAGTACACCTGCTTTTGCTTCTTCAAGTGCTCTAAATGCAGAACCAGCAATGATTGGAGTATCATCACCCGGGAAATCATATTCTGAAAGAAGTTCACGTACTTCCATCTCTACAAGCTCCAACATCTCTTCTCTGTCTTCATCATCCAATTGATCTTCTTTGTTCAAGAATACAACGATATAAGGAACACCTACTTGTTTAGAAAGAAGAATGTGCTCTCTTGTTTGTGCCATTGGTCCATCTGTTGCAGCGATAACAAGAATCGCACCGTCCATTTGAGCAGCACCTGTAATCATGTTTTTAACGTAGTCCGCGTGACCTGGACAGTCAACGTGTGCGTAGTGGCGATTTTCAGTTTCATACTCTACGTGAGAAGTAGCAATCGTGATTCCTCTTTCTCTCTCTTCAGGAGCATTGTCAATCGCATCATAATCCATAAATTTTGATCCATTTTTAGTAGCAAGTACTGCAGTAATTGCTGCTGTCAATGTCGTTTTTCCGTGGTCAACGTGACCAATAGTACCGATGTTAACGTGCGTTTTGTTTCGTTCGAATTTTGCTTTTGCCATGCTATTCTCCTAGCGTAAAATGTTTTAAAGGCAATATTATACCTAAATTTTCTTAACCCATATGGACAGAACTATTACAGTTGTGTAACACTTTTGTCCATACCCGGTCGTGGAGCCCAGAAGCGGAATAGAACCGCCGACCTCTTCCTTACCAAGGAAGTGCTCTGCCACTGAGCTATCTGGGCAACTCATTAGACTATTGTGCAGTGTTTTAAGTAAGTCAAGTTATACATGAATAAATTAGGAAAGCTTTGTATGTGAAGTTATCATCTGTAAGCACACAATTCACACAGCTCCCAGTTTATGGAGCGGGCGAAGAGATTCGAACTCTCGACAGCCTGCTTGGAAGGCAGGAACTCTAGCCACTGAGCTACGCCCGCGTCTTATGTAACTTAAAAATGGTGGTGAGTGAAGGATTCGAACCTTCGAAGACATAGTCAGCAGATTTACAGTCTGCCCTCGTTGGCCGCTTGAGTAACTCACCTTGATGTTTTTTAAGTTTTATACTGGTCAAACACTGATAATTATATTTTATGGAGCTGGTAAAGGGACTCGAACCCCCGACCTGCTGATTACAAATCAGCTGCTCTAGCCAACTGAGCTACACCAGCACCATCATTAAAAGTAATTACACTTAAAATGGACGGGAATTATAGACAAATACTTTTCAAATGTCAAGTGTTTTGCTAAAATAATTTCAAAATCTAATTTTTTAGGTATTTTAACTAAAATATCTCCATCTTAACCATTCAAGGATACAGCTCTTATGAAAATACTGTTAGCACCAAGCGAAACAAAAAAATCCGGAGGCACAGCCGCTTTTGCACCACAGGTTTTACTCTTTGAATCTCTCTTACCTTATCGAAGTAAGTTGTTGCACGGCTATATGAATTGTATCCAAAAAGGAGATATGACGACACTGTCTAAACTGTTTGGAATCACAAAAGTGACAGATATCCTCACCTACAAAACCGATATCATTCACGAGCTAACCCTGAAAGCCATCGAGCGCTACAGTGGGGTGGCCTTTGATTATTTGGATTATCCACACCTAGATACCATGGCTCAGCAGTACATTGATGAGCATGTCATTCTTTTTTCCAATCTTTTTGGACCCATACGCGCTTCATGACATTACTAACTATAGAATTAATAAATGAATTAACAAATAGCACTTTAAATTTGTTTATATATTATTTCAATTTATTTTATTAAATATGAAATAATACATGAATGAATAATTTGATACGCATATTTATCAAAAAACTATGTGTTCCTGATAATATGTTCTATGCACAATATTGACCTAGTAGATTCGACCCTCCCATATGTATAAGCTGCTGCTCACACCTTTTTAGCTTATATAAATTAATAAATATTATACAGCTCTATAATAAAACAATTGGTACAATCTTCCAAAAAAACTACAAGGCTCACCCATGAAACACCTCAAAATACTTTTACTCATAGTAGTTACTTTAGGCTTTACCGCTTGCTCAGATGAAAATGATGGCTCGAATAGAGGTGGCAGTGTGGCAAATACTACTGCGACAACCCCAACCCAAACGCCCCCAACCACAAACCCAAACACACCTTCACTCTATAAATCTCTCGCACTCAGTGCAGAGCAAACCACAATAAACAAAGATGAAAACACAACACTAAAACTCATCGCTACATCCTCTGATGGTACTACCAAAGAGCTTGATGCAGAGATAGAGTACATCATCACACCAAAAGAGAGTGCGCAGGTTACTAACAACACGCTCATAGCCAAACAAGATGGCATCCTCACTATCCAAGCCAGAGCAGGCAATACACTCTCCAACGCACTCACGCTGGATATCAGATGGGTAATCAATGGTCACACGCTACCACCAAAACCCGACACAACAGTCAATGACTCAACCTTGCTTGGTATAGATACAAACAACAATGGTGTCAGGGATGATGTGGAGCGGTGGATCTATGAAACCTATGACCACCCAATAGAGCGAGGGATCTTTATGCAGAGTGCAAGGGCTTATCAGAAGGTGATCGTTGATCCGAGTCGGGCGCATGAAATGGTAAAGTACTCAGATGATGTTTTATCGTGCGAATTTTATTGGACATATGACTCTAAAGATAATAATGAAGATTTTATTCTAGATGAATACAGGGATTATGATAGCGAATTAAAGAAAATACAATTTAACACCTTAAAACGACATATATCGTATGAAAAATTTAATGCAGAATTTAATGGGGAGGTTTTTGGTGCCCCTAAAGCCTCAAAAGATAAATGTGAGTTCGATGATAATGGCACATTAAAGAATCTGTGATGAAAAAGATTCTTTTTTTATTTTTGTTTGGATTTACACTTGCTTCAGCAGAGATCAATGAATATTTGAGTGATGTTTACTTTGCAAATGGGATAGACACAGATGAGCGTACAGCTAAAAAATCTATAGAAAATATAAGACGAAAATTCAAACTCTCAAACCCACAAGCCTATCAATATGTAAATGATTGGAATGTCAGCTACAACCACACCCACGGCATTGGCATAGACCTCTATGAAAGCATGCTGCAAAAAATTGATGAACATTGGTACACGGAGTCTCTGCTAGAAGTGTCGGGGTTGCTTGACTATAGCTGGAAAGGTCTGTTCAAGATGGTAGCCAAGAAAGTTGCCAAAGAGGAGATCAAAGAGCAAGCTGAAAAATATGCTGTGCAGATAGCAGAAAAACTGATCGCCAAATACGGGTATGAGTACGGTGGGGTGCATCTGACTAAAGGTGATATCGTCGCGATATTTGCTTCAGGGTTTGAGTATGCCGTAGAACAGGCAACGGATGCTTTTCTTGACATCCCTGAAGATAAGATAAAAGAGCAGGAAGCAGCCGATATTGAAAAACAGTTTACTGCTTACACGCAAAGTATCAAAGACGGGCATGGTGTGGTGGTTGTAGCTCACTCACAGGGGAATCTTTTCACAAATTTGGCGTATGATATGTTTGAAAACCATTGGATTCCGTGGAATGAAGATACTGAATGGATGAAACCCTATTTTACAGCCATGGCTGTTGCTTCTCCGGCAACTGATATTCTTGGAAAGAGTGAACCTTCAATCACATTTGAAAACGATATTATCCAACTTGCTCCAGATAGCTTACCAGCCTTAGAGCCGAATCCGACTAAATATTATTACGATAATGCAACTATGGGTGAGAGACTTGAAGTCAGATATAGTATGGAAGCACATGCTTTTTTAACAAGTTATATGGCAACAGATACTACGAGAAATAAAATACTAAGTTTTATTAATGAAAGTATTTTGGATCATAAAAAACAATCCTCCCAATGGAATCCTAAAAACAAAGGCTGCCTCTGTAAAGAGAAGTACGTGAAGATGACCCATAAGTTTGATCCAGATAGCATGGATCAATATCTTTTGAATGAAAAAGTGAAAGATTTTGCAGAAGGCGGTGAGGGCAAGATCTATAAAGCCGATGCAGGAAACCATGCAGAGTATGTTAGGGCATTGGATGGAGACAGAAGCGATGACGGTGTTTTTGCCATTGAAGAAGTAGAGGAAGATGATGTTTGTTATGTGTTGAAAGATGATACGGCTGGTGAGATAGGTAGTGTGGAAGGTGCAAATGTTTCTTCTATGGCTGTACCTGAATCTGGCATCATCACTATCTCTCTTGACTGGAATGACGCAGATGTGGCTCTAAGTCTTAACTCGGCTATCGGCACAAAAGACATTGCAGCCAAAGAGTGTCTTCCTTTTGAGCATTACTTTGTAAAGAGTGAAGTAGAAGTAGAACCTGGCACCTATGGTGTCTATGTCAATCATTCGGGTGAAGTGGAAGATGATTCTTTGCCACAAAAGGTAAAGATAGACATTCATGCTCCTGGAACAGCGATGGTGTTTGACCTCAGTATCACTGCGGCAGATATGCTCAACCTTGGGCATGTAGCAAATATTATTATCTCTGAAGATACAAAGAGCCAAGTTGTTTTAGTATCTACAGGTAGTGTAAACACTGGTAGTGCAAACAATGGTAGTGGTGGTTCAGTTAAGTGTTATGGGGAATGTGGTGTTAGTGCATCAGGAACCTATGTAGAGTATTTGTATGGGATACAATCAAAACTCAAACAAGCACTCCTTGGGCCGCTGAGTACTGCATACATAAACCTTACCAATGCAGAAGACTTTCTTAACAGTGTGCCATTTTATGAAAGCATTACAAGCGACGGGGACTCCATTGTAACTGCAGGATTGTTTTATTTTACCGATGAGGCACTTGCACTTTTAACACCCGATACATACCATGTGATGAGCGTCGTAGGAGGCAATGACATAGATGCGAATGATGATGGCATCGCAGACACTATTGCTAAACCAAATCTAGGGAGCATCCATGCTGTCGTAAGTACAGATACGGTTACAAATGAAAATTTCAAAGTCAATATACTTACAGAGGTTGCATTTCAACTCACAGCAGAGTTGATGACACAAGAGCTAAACACAACAGAACTTCAAAAAAGGCTTGATTATATTGCCAAAAGACTTCTCATCCAAGATGTTGACGGCAGTGGTGAGATTGACTATGATGACCTTTTGGCATGGGTGCCAACTGTAGACAAAAATAAACTTCGAAAACCTTATGCAACATTTTATGAGCCAATCGTACAGAAAATATATAGAAACGAAGCTATCTACGATGATGCGTATGCTTTGGCGTATAAGGGCATTTTCAAAGAACGGGAAATAAAGTTAGATGAAAATGCAAGCGCTGGAACCATTGTCGCACAAGTAAAATTTGAGTATTTGGATGCTGGAGAAAGCTACACACTGGTCGAAGAAAATGATTTTTTTGAGATACTGGGTGATGGTACCATCATCTTAAAAGATGGTAGTGCACTTGATTATGAAACAAACAGTACCATTTTGCTTCATGTCCAAGCAACAAGCTTACATAGAGAGATTACTACAGCGAAAATTCCTATTGGCCTCAATAACATTCCAGAGTTTGCACCCACCCTTGGTAATCTTACACTTACGATGCATAAAGATACTAAAATTGGAACGGTGATTGGGAATATACTGAAAGATAGGGGCGACACTTCTTTAAGTGCAATAGAGATTCTTTCATCATCTCCATTTGCTGTAGATCTTAATGGTAACGTCAGAGTTACCACATCACTTTTAGAGGCGAACAGTAACTCTTATGCGCTTGAAGCAGAAGCCGCAAATGCTTTTGGAAAGAGCAATAGATCTCATCTCAATATCACTTTCGTAGCCCCTGTTATCCATGATATGTCATTGAAGGTGTTTGACAACAGCGTTTCTCTTTCTGAAGTAGGCATTATAGAGATTGTTAAAAACGGAAACCCTATTGAAACCATCACATTAAGCGGTGATGGTAGCAGTGATTTTACCATAGATACAAATGGTGTGATTCGTGTTGCAGATGGCGTGAGACTTGATGCATCAAAAAAAGATTCTTATACCTTAACTGTACGTGTTAACAACTCCGTCGAAGCGACTGTTACTATTGTATTGTATAAACGCATACTTGCGTCTCTAGATACACCAGACCGTGCACACGGTGTCACTCTCTCATCAGATGAAGCCAAGGCTTATGTAGCGGATGGTTATTCGGGGCTTCAGATTATTGATGTAAGTGATCCGAACATGCCAACGATTGTTTCTTCCATAGATACACCAGGATATGCAACGAGTGTCACCCTCTCAGGAGATGGAACAATAGCCTATGTTGCAGATAATACTTCAGGACTTCAAATTATAGATGTAAGTGACCCAACCGTACCAACTATTTTAGCTTCCATAAATACACCAAGAAATGCAACAAGAGTTACCCTCTCAGCAGATGGAACAAAAGTTTTTATGGCAGATGGCTATGCAGGGCTTCGAATTATAGATGTAAGTGACCCCGCCGTACCAATTATTTTAGCTTCTATAAATACTCCAGGTTATGCGGAGGGTGTCGCCCTCTCTGCAGATGATACTAAAGCTTATGTAGCAGATGGCAATCTAGGACTCCTGATCATTGATATGAGTGACCTAACAACAGTAACTATTTTAAGTTCTGTAAATACACCTGGTAATGCAGAGAATGTCGTCCTCTCAGCAGATGGTACCAAGGCTTATGTGGCAGATAATGTCTCTGGACTTCAAATTATTGATGTGAGTAACCCAGCTGTACCAACTATTTTAGCCTCTATAGATACGCCAGATTACACACTTAGCGTTGTCCTATCGGCAGATGGTACGAAGGCTTTTATGGCGGATGTTTCTTCAGGACTTCAAGTCATTGATGTGAGTGACTCGACTGTACCAACTATTTTAACTTCTATAAATACTCCAGGTTATGCATGGAGTGTGGTCCTATCAGCAGATGGTACCAAGGCTTATGTAGCAGATAATATATCTGGACTTCAAATTATTGATTTAAGCGGGCTTTAGGGAGCATAAAAAGTATCTTGTCGCAAAATGATGTGACAGATAAAATTATGAACTAAATAGTTTGGACAAATTTAGAGACTTCATGGGACAATGCTGTGCCATAGGCTCTTAATCGCATATGTGATATTAATGCAAGAATATTTTTTACCTTTTTGATTGGTCAAGTGGATGCGTGGGTACTTTTAGCAATTGTCCCTAATGTTATAAACAATTTCTGTATGAATTCCCTTACGAAATGTCTCTTTTACACTGAGTCCTTCAATTTCTATTTTCATAAACTCATCCATGCTTTGAATATTGTTTTGGGCTAAAATTCGGAGCACAATGCCGCGATATGCTTTCGCCCAGTGGCTAACCACTTTTCCGTCTTTAATAAATTTCAATGTTATATAGGAGGTAGTAGGCTTATAGAATTTATCATAAAAACCTGCTCGTAAATCTAAATATGGTTCTTCTTGAAGCATATCATCCAAGGCAGAAGAGAAGTGCTTTTTGTAAAAGTGCTCGGGCACAAAGGCACCAATCTTTTCACCCTGTTTCAATTTATACTCTGGGACACCAAAATCACCTGCTAATAGTGGTCCGAATAGATTTGAAAAAAGAATGACATTTTTATCAACATAACGTTGTGTCGATTCATCCAATGAGCTATAAGCTAAATAATCAAAAGCCACACCATCATATCGTTCAATCACTTTCATCAATGGTAGTTTATTGAGATTGGTTTTGTATTTTTGAAACTTTGCACTCTCTTTGATGCCAAACAATTTACTTAACGCTTCATCTGAACTAGTTTCAAGATAGCTATTGTATTTCTCTATCGCTTCTTTTCTTAGATCAAATAATTCTGGAAATATAAAACTACTACGCTTTATTTCCCTCTCTACACCACCACTCTTTTTAGTTTCTGCTGGTGAAAACAATATTTTCATTGCTTATCCTTGTGAGCTAATTCTTTTGTAGCATGATGTTCCAAAATGTTGATCGCTGATTTGTCACCCAAATGACTTAAAATATTAAATAATTTTTCTTCAGAGTGCTGATTCTTTTCTAGCAACAAAACTTCATCATATACTGGCCTAAACCACTCAATCATTTCATACTTATCTTTATCATCAACTTCTGCAAACTTACCATTTCTAGAAGCATATCTAATTAATTTAGTAGCTAGTTCTTGTGAAGCATCTTGCATACTTTCATGATCATATAACTTTAAATCCAAGCTATCATACACAAGCTTAAGCAATGCATGATCACTATTTCGAGTTGGAGCAGAGCGGTAAAGTGCTTCTTGCTTATGGCTTAAATCTACTAAACCAGGTTCGGACTCATCATTTTGTTGAACATTATTTTCAAACCTTATTTCATCCAATGCTTTAAGTATTTCCGTCCACCCCAACATCTCTTCTATCTCTATCTGTGCAGAAGCTCTAATTGATTCATTATTTTCTGGATTTCCATTTTCTCTATTCTCAATAACCATATTTGCATATTTGCCCAATCTATATTTTTGTAAATTTATTTGGGCAGTAATTTCATGTATGTATGCTGGAGAAGTCATAAAATGAGGACACAAACTGCAACGTTTTTCCAATCCATCTGGACATTTTGATGATGTACAGATACCCATTCTTTCATGATTCCAAAAAACAGAATCTATTTTAGAAAAATCTTCAATAGCATATTTAGTCAACTCATTTTTGCCTAAATAGGAGCCAATACTCAGAAATTTGTGTTGCTTGAGATACTCAACCATCTTTTCAGAGTTACTCTCTAGCAATATTGCTTTTGTTGTTGTTTTAATTGTGTCAATCATTATTCGTCCAGCATCAGCTAGACTAGTGCCATTTATATTTATGTTTTGAATTTCAGACCATAATTTAAGAACTCTTTCGACATCCACTTCTATATAAACCATTTGAAGTGTATTTAGATCTATATGTCCAGTTAGTAACTTTAACAATCCGAGTGGCATGTTTGCATTGGCATACTTAGTTGCCCCTGTGTGGCGCAAAGAGTGTAGATCATATTTTAGTATAAAATTTTCCATATCAGTCTGAGATAAGTTATCAACTTCGAATGAATTTTTAGGGAAAACTACCTCATTTGTTTTTCCAATGATAAGTTCTATTTTCTCTTTTTGTTCCTCATTATTAAGTTCAATTTGGGCTTTCAGGAGAACACGTTTCCAGTATTTCATATGTTGTTCCTCTGCATAAAAACTGCTCCCATTGGCATTTGGAAACAAGGGAACAATTCCTTGAGGATTTTGCTTGTCATACTTGATTGGTCTTTGATTCTTAAAATGAATCTTACTGTATTCAATCAGGCTTTCAATAATTTTTAAGTCATCTCCCCATATATTAGGTGCAATGTAAGGCGTTTTTCGTTTTTTATTCTTATCATGTGTAAAATGATATCCTGTTACATTTCCCACTTCATCTTTTACTAAAAACGAATTACGATCAGCCAATCTAAAATTTATTCCCCTAGCTGGAATATATAAGTGCATTAGAAGGATTAGTGGCTCAAAAGGAACTACTGTATGATAATGTGGCCACCAGTCAGTGTGGCTACTTTCTATTTTTAATTTTTTATGATAATCACTCTTAGGAGGTCTATTCAATAAAATATCTTCTATTTTTTCTAATGCCAATAAATTTTTTATCGGTCCACGTTTTTTCTTCATATCAAGATTAGCACTTGTATTATCAAAAATTGGTTTTTTATCTTTTAAATTATTTAATGACCGATACATACTAGCATCACTAAAAGCAACGATAAGCGGGGTAAATTTGTTATCTTTCGTGCTACTTGAAACTTCCAAGCCTTGCACATACTCCTGATATGTCATATGCTGCTCTTCATCAGGATAGTCGAAGATTTTATATAAAAAGCTTTCAGTTATATTTTCATTACTATAATAAGATTCTATAAAATCAATAAAATCAGCATAGGCTATAGACCATTTTTTGTAAACATTCTCTTCTTTTGCATAAGAACCTAGTTTATAAGCACGATTCATTGCTTTATTGAAAAAATCGATTAATTTTTTATATTTTTCTTTTTTTGAATAGGCAATATACCTATCAACATATTTTAATTTTGGTTTCTCATCTACAATATGTGCACCCAAAACATTTAAAATATCAACAACACGTTTAAAATCTTTTTTATTTCTGTCCAGTAAAGGAACTAGGTGCTTATACTCTATTTTTGATATAAAGAAATTTTGAGGCAAAGACAAAAGACAAAATTGAAATATACGCTTATATTTATCATCTTTTACATTTAATCTATTTTCTTCTATTGCCACCAATAAACTTTTATTTATTGGATGATCCGATAAATAATATGGTAACTCTACCTGCACTTTTCGATCAGCATAGCACACATCAAATAAATATGAAAATGGCAAAATAATTTTATTCTCTGCATATAAAAAAAATAAAAAACCAATGTACATATTTTGGAGATGTATTCCGTATGTCTTTTCAGATGCTTTGCTTCTTATAAGTGTAAGTTGCACAATATTAGAGAAATTCATATCACTAATACTAACCTTAACATGAGACAAGGTGATTAACTCTTTTTTTTCAGTATCAATCTTAAATTTCCCCGATGAATCTAAAAGTCCATTCTTTACATTGATTCTTTCCTTTGCTAAGTGCTTAATATATCCATCAATATATACGCTCCATAACTCAGCTAATTCATTTGCTAGACTTTTTGTAACAATAAATGCATCACTTATGTCATTAATATTATCTATTGAATCCTCTTCAATTACACTATATTTATTTTTATTTTCTTTTAAAAAACTTACTACTGCTTCAATATCATGTTTTATTTTTTCATCATCAACATTATGTTTTATCAATTCTATATCATAATTATTTTTTAAAAAGACTGCATATTCTCTTATTGTTTGTATATCAACTGTCCTATAGCGTTCGTTTGTAAATTTCCTAATTTCAGAAGCTGTAATCCGATAAACATTTTTTTTTATAAAATACTTTGCGGCTAAAACGATGATTTCTTCATCACTAATATTAATAGAATTTAGTCTTTTTGATGATTTAATATTTTTAATTTCTATTTTTTCCTGAATATAACTTGCATAATTATCTACACTGCCCCTAGATATTTTTCCAAATTTTTCAGCATATTTATGAAACTGTGCAACTGTATCAATGCTTATTTTGTTTGCAAGCAAATATGTTATTGTTTGTTCAATAATAGGTTTAGCCGTACTATTTTGAATAAAAGTAGTTTGAATACCGCTTTCCACTAATTTCTTTCGGATGCCCAATCTTGACATATCCATTTCTCGAATTGCAACACCATACATTTCATCCATCTGTTTTATAAAGTCAGCATTGGATATATTTTTGATATTTTCACTTTTTAGGTAATCTATATATTGATTAATAAAATGCTCTTTTTCCTTTTCCTTTAAATTAGATGGTGCTATTGAATTTTTAATCAATTGCTCTCTTAACTTTAGTTTAGCTATATCTCTGCTAGATAGATGTACGCTATAGTTTTTAAATCTATTTTTTATTTCATCATTTGAAACTTTCAAATATTTCTCATTCTTGAGATCATTAATGATTTTCTCCAAGAATGCTTGTTTTTCTGATATCGTAAATCCTTGCTTTGTCATAAAAGTCCCATTTCTGTTAATAATTTTTTGTCTGCTATGACAGTTTTATTGATCTCCAATACAAGATTCCCATTTGAAATGAAAGCTACATCTTCTTTCAACATTATGTCATAAGCAATTTTCAATAAATACTTATAATCATACTCTTCATCCTTTATGCTTATGGTAGAGTTATCTATTTCAATATGTTCTTTATTTATAATGTCTTGCAGTATTTTTACTTCATCACTTTTTCGTGCCAAAAGTGTTTTACACTTATGTAATTCAAAAGCCATATCACCTTCACTTAGATGATATTTTTTTTGTTTACTTTTTAAAATATCATTTTGAATTTTATATGTTTCGATCAGGCTCTTAAGGTGTATGTTTTTTGAAATCGCAGAAGGAGAAATTGCTGCTTTTAATTTTTTGTCTTCTTCGGTTGATAAAGTTAGCATCACATCACAAATATTCTTATGTGAAAAGTTTTTATCACTGCTATTTACATAAGAGAGAGCTTTTTTTAATAGATTCTCCGTTTGTTTTGTTCTTCGTTCCCTATACTCCCTTGAATTATCATTTTGAGATCTCAAATCACCATTTTTTACCATTTCTTACTCCTCTTATTTGTGGTGGTGGAATATCCTTATTTTGCATTGATTCCATTAGACTGGTGATAAATTCTCCAAATTCAATTTCTACATCCCAAGGTCGATTAAAATACACATCTGTACTAGATGAATTCGAATGACCCATAGCATTACTTGTAAACCATTTTATATGTTGTGTCTTTTCAGATTGTCCATTCATAATTAATTTTGCCTCTATTGTCGCCATAACACTACCAAACATATGTCTTAACGAATGAAGGCCCAACCCTTTCAGTTTGTAAGCATAAGATGGATGGCGATCAGATAACTGTTTGAGATGTTTTTTAAATGACTTATATACTTCACCCGATGAGAGTCGTTTTCCTGTTGAACGAACAAAGAAGAAAGGATGTCTTGGTTTTCGAAGAGATTCAGGCAATGGAGAGTATTCTGCTAATGCATTGAAAAACAATAGTCGATAATTATTATTGAGCCAAAAAAGTGGTGTTCTGGCTTTATAATTTGTGGGGATAGGGTATTTAAATGGAAATTTTTTATGGGCAGAATCAGTAGCTATATCTATCTTGTATACATCTTTCAGAAATTGGTTTCTTCCTATTCCATGATAGCCTAGTTGATCATTTGATTTTGGATCAATCAGCCAAACATTCTTAGAGCTGTAATCGATATCATAAAATGTTAAATTAAGTGCTTGGTTTGATCTCGCTGCACAAGCACCATACAATAGATACAGTAAACGTTCCTGTGGTTTTGCAAGCTGAAGCAATTCATCATATAGTTTAAATGGGAATGCTTTTATATCGCCTTTGTTGTTTGTATCCTTAAATGGTAGTATCGACACATTATCCAATAAAATATTTTGCATATACTTAGACATTTTTAAGCCATAACCAGAACCTTTATTATACTTGGATTGTTGACTATATGCTAGAAAGTTTTTTTCAATATTGTACTCTTTGGCTTTGAATGTACCCATATATTTAAAAAAAGATTCCACTGCTCTTTTTTCTTTCTCTATAGTCGAAGGCTGTTTTGGCTTAGACTCATAAAGCATATATTCTATTTCTTCATCAAACTCAAGTATGTTACTTTCGTTTGTAATTTTGAAGCCTGACTCTAAAGCCACCAAATATCTTGCAAAATATAGTTGCAAATCCTCATCATTTTGAATATCATTTACAAGCGTCCACAACCAAAAATGGTACAAACTATTTAACTTATTTTCAATTGTGAGCAATGCATTTCTTTTAACCAACTTTAAATATTTATAGTAAGAGTTTAGTTTATAAAGAGTGATCACATTGCCACCAACCACAACACTTGCATATGCTAATTTATTTGTCACTATCAACATTTTAACTTCTTTATTCAATCATATATAGTATTAATTATATTGCATATTTTATAAATTTAAACTTAAAAGAATTGATAGTATAATCTCCAGATTAAGGTTATTTTAGGATTTATTAATTCAATTATTATTTATATATAGTTGACTTGATCCCTGAGTACAAACTCAAACAAGGGGCCAGCATAGGTGAACTTAAACCTGAAAAAATTTACTGTGAACATGCTTCTGCCCTTTTAGATATCTATCTTGAAGATGATGACATTCTAGACCTGCGCGCAGGATTTTATGATAAATTCTACAAACCAAGCAAGCCCTACACAACCCTTAAGTTTATTAAGGAGGGAAAAGTAGTCAGCCATTGGGCAAAAGCTTACAGGGGGCTTGTTTTGAGAGCGATTGCACAAGCGAACATCCGTACTTTAGATGCCTTCATGGCACTTAATATAGAGGGGTTAAACATAGATACTATACAGACTATCAAACACAAAACTGAAATCACTTATACCATAGGATAAACCATGCAATTACCTGAGGATGAAACACTTTATAAGATAATGATTTTTTTACTTGTGCTTACTGTGGCACTTGGCATCGTTTTTGATACCAATTACAACTAAAAAGGATGCGTATGAAAAAAAATCTGTTTGAAATGGGTGCACATTTTGATGATGTCTGGAGTGCTGACAACAAAGACAAGACCTCTCAAAACCTCTCCAAAGAGATAAAAATACCCCAAAGCCATCAACTTCATCTTTCAAAAGAGAAACGAAGAGGAAAAGTTGTCACTATCGTCAAGCCTTTTTACTTAGAAAAGAACAGCTTAGATGACCTACTCAAGACTCTGAAAAAAAAGCTTGCTACCGGCGGAGCAATCAAAGAAAACACTTTGGAATTTCAGGGAGATATCTCAAGTGTGCTGCGTACACACCTCGAGGCATTAAACTATAGATTTAAAACCTAAGTGTCTATTTCCCTATTGCCAAGGCATACAAAACCATTTCATCGTTGCCCACAAAAGCATTGACCTCATCATCGTAATATGCTCCGATACCTGAACATCCTATGCCCAAATAAAGTGATGCCACATAGAGTCTATGTCCGATGATACCTGCTTTTTGGTAAAGTGCCTGATAGTTCTTGGCTTTGGATGTCAGAAAAAAGGCTATGGCTCCCTGCGTTGAAAGACTATACTGCTCCAGACAAAGGTAGCCTGCGTGTCTTGCAAAATCTCCATGCTTGAGATATGCACCATCTTTATAGAGTCCCAAAGGCATATCTAGTACCCTGTTGAGCACCATAAATACAGAGACTTCTTCGTCACAGTCAGATGGTATGGGTTGTCGCAATACCTCTGTTATGTACTCAAACTGCACCTTCGTGATAGCTCCTGCCTCAAAACCCCTTTGTGACCTGCGAGTGAAGATGATCTCTTTAAGCCTTCGCTCTAAGTAAGAAAACTGTGGCATTGTGGTTTCTCTTTTGCATCCTCTTATCTGCATCGTTTCAGCATAGCCCTGTTCTATCATTATATTAGGTTCAAAACTTCCACTCCCCTCCACATAAGGAAGTGAAAATTCTATGGCATTGACTTTCTGTTCAGGTAAAGCGGTCGCCATAGCACAACCAGCTAGCATCCATTCTCTACCTTCAAACCCAAACAAGCGGTTCAATATTTCTCTATCAATGTTATAGAGCATCTCAACGCTTTGAGAATGAAGAAATGCTGAGGCTTCAATGCTGCCCAAGAGATGTCCCGCATCCAGAAGACAATAGCGCAAGGCACGATTTTTATATTTCCAGGATGAACGATAATACACAGCTGAGACAAGAAACAGATATCCTTTCATCGCACTTTTGTACCCTAGATACGGCTCTAGTCCCTCAGTCTCATCGATGAGTTGCAATAAGGTCAAAGAAGAGGTGCTTACTTCAAAATGGTAGATCCCATCCTCAAACGTATCTACGCCGCGAACCTGAAAATAAAGTTCATTGGGGTAAAGTGCCCCTGCACTGGGGTTGATACGTAGGTAATACTCACCGCTTGGGTAGGTTTTTTTTGCGGTCAACCCAGCAATATGATAAAGAAAGCTCTCTTCTGTGTTATCTAAATCTATTTTTCTTTTTTTGTAATGCTTAGGATAATTTTTATAGGTACGTGGCTGATCTTCCCAAGAGAGTCGGTTGGGATGTGTGCGTACGGAGTCGTAAGAATGTTTTGTCTCTTTATGGTACCAAAACATCGAACATCTCTTTGTGTTTCATTTTTAAATCTTCTATTTTTTCAGTGGCTTGCCTAAATAATACGGCGTGTTCAATCTGATCAGAGCACAAATATTTGTACCGTTCATACGAAGCAATCACTTTGACTGCTTTTTCTTGGACATTTTTTTTGTTGCGCTTAATATGCTCAAAGGTAATGGCGGCATTAATGAGCCCTTTTGTCAAATTTTTCAATGCATGATTACTTAAGCGCAAAGGGTGCCATGCCTCTTCCATTACTTCATGCGCCTCATAATACTCTTCCTGTTCAAGAAGTTGTATATACGTTATGAGTGCGCCTTCCAAATCATCATTCATCTTTAACATCATATGCCTTTTTTATTTCTAAGCCTCATTCGCTTTTAAAGGCAAGATACTGGCTGCCCTCTTCTTGCTTGCTTAAAACCAAAAAACCATTTAGACATATCATTGCTCTGCTACTTTTTGGGCACTATAGACTTTCGATATTTCCTACCACCTTGCCTACAATAACAACTTCATCTGCCCCAACGGCTTGGGGAGGATACATACTGTTATCAGAAATCAGCTCGATCATGCCGTCTGCACGCTGTTGAATACGTTTGATGAACAAGCCTCCTGTAGTCGATGCGATAAAAATACCGTTTTTATTGATGTTGGTTTGTGTTCTGTCAACAAAAACGATACTACCGTCTTGAAGCGTAGGCTCCATCGACTCGCCATCTACATGGATAGCTTCAAGTTCTGTATTGCCCATACCAACCATATTTCGCATAATTTTCTCATCGATACTGATCATCTCATACCCTTCATCAAACACTTCTGCCCCACCCCCTGCAGACGCACGAATATCTGAAAAATAACGCACATGGAAAAATTTTTCCGTCTCTTCTTTGAGCATATCAATTGCCTGATCAAAGAAAAGCCAATTGACAGAGATTTTTTTGAGTGCACAGAACTCCAGTATCTCTTCATAAGGAATGGAATTTCGTTTTTTCATGGTAGCAAAGGTCGCCTGAGGAATGTTCAGAGCCGTAGCCACATCTTTATCAAACACCCTTTTACCTCTTGTCGTCTCAGAGATGACATCTTTTAACTTTTCAATCACTTCGCCCAGTACCAACATTTTTGCTCCTTTTTAGGTTAAGTTGAACACTATTATAGAACATTTTTCTTAAAAAAATGACAATATGAAATATTTTTAAACAATTTTTTATTTTATTTATACAATTTGATATATTTAATTAAAGGATTGAAGATGATCTACTCACAAAACAAAGAATTAATGAGCTATGCGATCAAGATGGGATGTAAAACAGCTGCACAGTTTGCACTGTTTTTAAAAGCAAGGGAATCTATCCTTGCACTTTAAGAAGTGAGCATTTAGCCAAATAACAAGATACTGACTTCCTCACCGGTCTCTTTGGATGTATCCTCTTCTGAAGTGACCAATAATGCCACAGTACCTAGCATATTGGTGAGTATAGCCGAAGTGCCTACTTTTTTGTCTTTAAAATCTATGAAATATTCACCTTGCACCAAAGAAACATTGCAAGCAGTAAATTCGGTTTTTTTGGCACGTTTGACAAAAGGCTCTTTGAGGGTGGCTTTTACCTGATGTAAGGTACTTTTGCCGTGCTGTAGTTTTTCCATAAGCGGCACGAGGTACAAAAGTGCAGTGACCGTAGAAGAGTACGCAAATCCGGGCAAACCGACTATAAACTTGTCTTCTTTTCTGGCAACAACAATATGCTGTCCCGGTTTGATTCGTACCCCTTTAAAGACAATTTCACACCCCAATTCAACCACAACATCTTTGACAAAATCAAAGTCCCCTACACTTACTCCACCCGTTGTGACCACAATATCTGACTTCTCTAAGGCTGCACTTATTGCATTCGTGATGGTTTCTTTGTCATCTTTGATGCACCCCAGCTGTAAAGGCACACCGTCGTACTTTTTGACAATGGCTTCTAGTATGTAGTTGTTGGAGGAGCGTATCTGGGCATCATTTGTCTGTTCTTCTCCAAGTGCAAGCAGTTCAGAGCCCGTAGAGAGTATGGCAACTACAGGCTTCTCGTAGACCAGCACATTGACAACATTTAAAGAACTCATCACACCTATCTGAGGAAAATCAATCTTGCTACCTTTTGGTATGAGCATCTCCCCTTTCGCGTAGTTTTCACCCACTTCCCGTACAGAAAATCCCTTATTTACCGTTTCATGAATCACTATTTCATCGCCTTCAACAACAACATTTTCGATGGGAATCAGTGTATCTGCACCATGCGGCATCAGTGAGCCTGTAAAAGTTTTGATGCAAGTACCGCTAAGTACCTCATTTTTGAGTACAGACCCCGCTGGATTAATGCTGGCTATTTTCAGGCGCTTCAAAGCCATATCTTCCTGTCTAAGCGCATACCCGTCCATAGCAGAAGTCGGTAACTGGGGAGAATTATGGTCTGCGATGATATCTTCAGCCAACACATACCCTAAAGAATCAAGCAAAAAAAGAGTTTTGGTTTTGCAAGTCTTTATCGCGAGTGCAGCTATTTTCTCTAATGATTTGTCAAAATGTAGCATGGTAGTTATCCTTATTGTAAGCGAAGGTTTTTTAAAAGCAGCTTTATAAAGCTGCTTTAAGCCTTAGCTTAAAAGTCCTGCACCTGACATCGGTGTGCTTCGATCGGCTGCATAGATACGTTTGCCTTGCTTCACGTCATATTTCCAGATAGGAGCATTGGCTTTAAAGTCTTCAACAAAAATGTCGATAAGCTCGAGTGCCACTCTGCGCTTTGGAGAAAAGACCGCTGAGACATACGAAGAGGTATGCACGGGAACATCCCCGATAGAATGCGCCATTTTCACCACTGCACCTAAAGCAGTTGCCTTTTCTTGCCACCCATCAAACCATTTTTGAAGCACCGGTTCATAGATATCAAAGCTCAATGCGTCGATATCATCCTCAGCGCGTATCGTTCCGACAAAAGGGATATAGGCGCCATAATTTGACTGAGCCTCTTCATCAAGCCAACGTGCAAAGATTGCTTTGACATCAAGTGACCCCTGGTATAGCTCCACTGCTTAACCGCCACACACAGGAGGCAAAATGGAAATCTTATCTCCATCTTGTAATTTTATGGAAAGGTCATTTACCATCGTGTCATTGAGCGCAACTGCACATTTATCTAGCCAGGAGGTTAAACTTTTATCTTCTTTGAGCTTTGCGGCAACATCTGCAAGCGTCAGAGCCTCAATCTGTATAGGTGATTTGCCTATAGGGCCTAAAAATTCTACTTTAACCATCTGATACTCTTTCATCAAACAAGGCACATACTGTCCTCAATATTGGGAAGATTATAAAAGTTGTTTGCTATAATTACGCTTAAATTGGGTATGAATAGGGGTGCTGTACAGTGTTATTTGGTTCTATCTCTTATCTCAATCTTCTTCCGTTTCAAGTGTTTCTCAAACGCCACATTAAAAGCAATGCACAACAAATGAGCCTAAGATACAATAAGGCTGTTCCCTCACGCATCAACAAAGCATTTAAAAGAAAAGAAGTCAATGCAGCCTTTATCTCTTCTGTGACTTCGGCCAGATTCAAATGCACAAATCTTGGTATCATCGCTGACAAAAAAGTCTATAGTGTTTTGCTCCTTAAAGGAAAAAATCAGCCAGATCCTGCTTCTGAAACCTCCAATAAACTAGCCCATCTGCTCGGACTACAAGGTAAAGTGCTTATAGGAGATGCAGCCTTAAAGTACTACCTGGATGGAGGCAAAGCCATAGACCTTGCACAGGCATGGTACGAAAAAACAGGTCTTCCTTTTGTGTTTGCAAGACTGTGCTATAACAAACATGAAATACACATACAAAAACTAGCACGAACATTTGGAAAACAAAACATAAAAATACCCCAGTATATTTTAAAAGGAGAGGCAAAAAAACGAGGGATCAGCCCCAAGCAACTCACATGGTACCTAGAGCATATCTCTTATACCATGAATTGGAAGGCAAAGCGATCTTTAAAACTTTTTTTAACCCAAAATAGGCACTGCTCTTCAAATCGTTCTGTTCTGTAAATTCAAAAATGATCACTTCTTTGTTACTGGTTTGTTCCTTATTTGTTACTACTCTCCTCTATAGTTCTGTCTTGTAAATCTAATTAGCAAGGAAAAAACATGAACAAATGGTTAAGTTTAGCAGCATCTGCTGTTTTGGCAACATCTTTCGTAGGCTGCGATAGCAATAATGACAACACGCTACCTCCAGTAGACAATACACTTCCTCCAGTAGACAATATACTTCCTCCAGTAGACAATACACTTCCTCCAGTAGACAATACACTTCCTCCAGTAGACAACAACACTACTGTTGACAATGCTGTAGCAGCTACAAAAGTAGAGTTTATAGGTATGGGTGCACCTTCAACGGTGGATGAAATGGCAAAAGCTTATTCAGCAGCAAAAGTACGTGTTTATACTTCTGCGACTGATTACAAAGAATATCCACTCTCCTACTCTGTACTTTTTGATGTAAAAACAAAAGTTGGAACAAACCCAAATGTAGCAGGTCAACTCTATAACTACAATATGGAACCACTTGTGGATCCTTATGATCAGCCACTTATCGCTGAAACACCTGATGCAAACTCACTTTTAAATGTTGATGGCAAACTGTTTTTGGTTTCTCACCTAGAATATGACTGGATTTTGAGTAATGGTGTACAAGCCTACAAAGAACCTGATTGGTATTCAAGAGCACCTATGAATATGCTCCTTACAAACATTGCACAAGATGCAAGCGGTAAACTCACTGCGGTTGATCAAAAACCAATCGATCACTCAAGTGTAGAAGGTGGATGGATCTTCTGTTTTGGTTCACAAACGCCATGGAACACTCACTTAGGTGGAGAAGAAGATTATGACCTTTACTTTACAGAATCTACTGATGATGAAGATACTGTTGCCGGTGTGAAAGCCATGACTGAACTCTACTGGGATAATACAAAAACAGCAAACCCTTACCACTATGGATACAACCAAGAGGTTGTTGTAAAAGCGGATGGCTCGTACGATCTTCACAAACGCTATGCAATGGGAAAAGGTACTTGGGAGATGGCAAAAGTATTTGGAGATGCTAAAACCGCGCTTTATGGTGATGATGGTACTAATGTATTTTTACTTATGTTTGTAGCTGATACTGCGGGAGACCTCTCAGCAGGTACGCTCTATGCGCAAAAATTTAACCAAACAAATCCAGATGGAAGCCCTACAGCTGCGGGAACTATGGAATGGATCAAACTTGGTCACGCGACAGAGAGTGAAGTAAAAGCGTGGACAGATATACTCACTTTTGCAGATATTTTTGATTACCTAACACCTGTAGAAGTAACAGCGGGTGCAGACACTACAGGTTACACAGCCATCAAAGCGGGTCAATCTACTGTTGAGTACCTTAAACTCAAAGCCGGTAAAGAGAGAGCTGCTGCATTTTTAGAGCCACGTCGCCTTGCTGCTATGAAAGGTGCTACAACTGAGTGGAACAAAATGGAAGGAATGGCGATTAACGAAAAAGACAAAATCGCATATATGGCTATCTCCTATCAAGATAAAGGAATGCTCCAAGATGATTTATTTGGAACGGATCACATTCGTGTAGCAAAAAACAACTGTGGTGCGACATATGAGATCAAACTTGCTGGTGGACAAAAAGATACAGATGGCAATGCCATCAACTCTGAGTATGTTGGTACAGAGTTATATGCTTCTGAAGGTCTAGTAGGTGAAGAGATTCCTACAGATGCAAACGGAAATACATGTCATGTAGATAAAATCGCAAACACGGACAACGTTTTCTACTCTGAGAAAATGCGTACGGTATTTGTAGGTGAAGATAGTGGTACGCACACAAATAACTTTGTATGGGCGTACAATGTAGATACGAAAAAACTCTCACGTCTTCTCTCGGTTCCAGCAGGTGCAGAGTGCACAGGTCTTCAAGTAGCTGAAAATATGAATGGTCATGCGTATATCATGAGTAACTCTCAGCACCATGCTGATTTTACAAAAACAACACCGCAAGAGCTTAAAGATGCTCTATCTCCTATGATAGACAAGTATAATGCGAACTTCGGTTACATCGGCGGAATACCAGGACTCAAATAAGTTTAAGAGGCATCTTGCCTCTTAAAATCCTTCTACAAAAAATAAACATAAAGAGAAATACTTAGCGAATGAAATCAACATACATACTTTTAACCACATTATTTTTTGCAGGCGGATTACTCTTCCTGGGATGCAATGGACAAAATACACAACAAACCATTCAACCCCTTACACCTGAACAAGAAACCATTCATTCCCCTACACCTGAAGAAGAAACGAATGAGACCATACTCTACAATGCACCGATGCAAGGTGAATTTCGTGCACGAACACTCTTTGAAAATCCCTATGCCAACATACCGGCACAGTGCTACATAGAGACATCGTACGGAACTCAAAATGCGTGTTTATTTTGTCATACCAATGCACCTGCACGTGCCAAACTGGGCAACACAACACCGCAAGCAGGACTAGACCCGCTCTTGGGCAACCTGCAATTGGAGTATGCTTTTGGAGCCGCTGACCGCTTTAGTGTATCGCCCAACATTAATCCATGGGAAAATACGCTTAGTCCAGAACGCTTAGAAGATGCCGTAGCGAGTCTTGGTATTGATACCTCTACTTGGAATATGCAACGCTACATCCAAACAGACAACTGGCAAAATGCCTATGCAAAAAAACGCGGCGATAAAAAAGTCAACAACAGTACCATCAAGGATGATGCTTATCGTCTCTTTCCTGCACTCAACCCAAGTAGCCTCCCTGCCGATAGTGATGGTTTTGTACGTACAGTTTATGAGGATGAAATGCTCTTTAGTGACCTTCATGGCAAAAATACAGGGTGGCGCGCAATCAATTTTATGCCTT
>JAABRH010000069.1 GCA_011391015.1 Sulfurovum sp. | reverse complement strand
TTGGCTACTTCATCGCTGGAGAGTATGTCGCAGAAGCAGCAACAAAAAACCAGTACATCACAGATGATAATGCTTTTGGATTTGTGGCACAGTTTACCTATAATTTTTAATGCTATGGTACAATAGCTCCAGTACAAGCAAGGAGCTATCATGACACTCACATCCAATGAAAAAGAGATTATTCTAGGTAGTATCAGAGACATTCCGGACTTTCCTAAACCTGGTATCATATTTAAAGACATTACTACTCTGCTCTCCAATGCTCATGCACTGGATACGCTGATGACACACTTAGAGACAAGATACAAAAGCTATGGCTTGGATTATATAGCAGGGATTGATGCCAGAGGGTTTATCTTTGGAAGTATCTTGGCTGACAGATTGGGTGTGGGGTTTGTTCCTGTACGTAAAAAAGGCAAACTTCCCTACACGACTGTAGCGGAGAAATACTCTTTGGAGTATGGGTTTGATGAAGTGGAGATCCACATCGACGCCTTTGGTGAACAAAAAGGCGCTAGGGTATTGCTCATGGATGACCTCATCGCTACAGGCGGTACAGCCAAAGCAGCAGCCAACCTCATTGACAAAGTCGGCGCTCACTGTGTGGAAGCCTGTTTTGTGATGGAACTTGGTTTCCTCAGAGGTCGTGAAGGGTTTAGTGCGCCCGTGTACTCTGTTTTAGAGATAGACTAACATAGCATGAGAGTTACACTTTTTTTCTTCATCTTTTTGGCGTTTTTCTTTGCCCTGCATGCTCTTTTTTACTCCAGAGTCATCAAAAAACTTTTAGTGCCCAAAAGCGTAAAACATACCTTTACCTTCCTTTTGGCACTCAACTTCATAGGCAACATTCTCTATGTAGTGGGGCGATACACACAGAGCATGGGCGATGGAGCCTATTATCTTTTTTCACTCTCTATCGGCTTGTCTTTTGTGCTGCTTTTGTATCTGATAGTCCATGAAGTGCTTCACCTTTTCCACAAAACACTCAAGAATGTCGATATCTCCAAAAGAGCATTTATCAAAAAAAGTGGCGATACGGCTTTGTTTGCCCTCTCCACTTCGTATGTTAGCGCGAGTGCCTATGAGGGAAGCAAAGAGCCTGCGATCAATGTAGTGCCGTGCCAGCTCTTTGATTTTTCCATCGTTCAAATCTCTGATCTGCATATCGGAGGCTTGATAGACCAGAACTTCATCAAAGACGCTGTTGGAACGATCAATGCCCTTAAGCCCGATATCGTCTTTATCACAGGAGATCTAATCGATACGGCACTGGATGATATAGAGCAGAGCATCAGAGAGCTCGAGCATATCAACTCCAAACATGGTATCTATTATATTTTAGGCAATCATGAGTATTTTCATGAACCGCTTAGGATTATTGACTTTATGAAGAACACCCGTATCACTCTGCTTCTCAATGAGAGTATTCAAATCGATACGCTGAAGCTCAACGTTGTCGGGCTAACAGACCTCATAGGCTATAGAGTGGGTCTGCTTGAACCCGATATCCATCAAGCCTTTACCGGCATCAATACGGAGTATAAAACGATACTCTTAGCACACCAGCCAAAATTTATAGAAGAATTGGGAACATACACGCCAGATCTGATACTCAGCGGTCACACCCACGGCGGGCAGATTTGGCCTTTTGGGTACCTGGTCAAACTGCAGCAGCCCTACGTCAAAGGGCTGCACAAACTTGAAAACGGCAGCACTATTTACGTCAACAGCGGTATTGGATTTTGGGGCCCGCCTATGCGGCTGGCTTCTCAGGCAGAGATAGCCTATATCGTTTAATTCAGGTTTAATCAATTATAACCTCTCATTGGATATAATCCAACCCATACCGACAAAAAGAGTAAAACATGAATCTAAACAAAGAAATATATATCCCAAAACCAAGCAAAAACGACCCTGATGCGCTAGGGCATTTTGGTAAATTTGGCGGTCGTTATGTACCGGAGACACTGATGCCGGCACTAGAACAGCTTAGACTTGATTATGAAGCAGTGCGTTTTGATGCGGATTTTTGGAAAGAAGTGGACTACTACTACAAAAACTATGTGGGTCGGCCTTCTGCACTTTACTTTGCACAAAACATCTCCAATGAGGTCGGTGCGAACGTGTATCTCAAAAGAGAAGACCTTAACCACACAGGGGCACACAAGATCAATCACACTATCGCTCAGGCGATTTTAGCCAAGCGTCTGGGCAAGAAGAAAGTTATCGCGGAGACTGGTGCGGGACAGCACGGTGTCGCTACTGCAACCGTTGCGGCACTTTTTGGACTCGAATGTGAAGTGTTCATGGGTGCAAAAGATGTGGCGCGTCAAGAGCTCAATGTCTTTCGGATGAAACTAATGGGTGCAAAAGTACACGCAGTGGAGTCAGGCAGCCGTACCCTTAAAGATGCGATGAATGAAGCCATACGCCACTGGGTCACTAACGCACGTGACACCTACTACATCATCGGAACCGTAGCGGGTCCCCACCCCTACCCAATGATGATACGAGACATACAGTCCATCATCGGCTGGGAAGCCAAAGCCCAGCTGCAGGAAGTCAAAGGGTGCCTTCCGGACAAAGTCATCGCCTGCATCGGTGGCGGCTCCAACGCGATGGGGATTTTTAACCACTTTTTAGAAGATGAAAGTGTGGAATGCATCGGCATCGAAGCAGGTGGAGAAGGACTGGATGGCAAACACGGCTGTTCCCTTGAAAAAGGAAGCCCAGGCGTGTTACACGGTCAACTCTCTTACCTGCTCCAAGATGAAGACGGGCAGATACAAGAAGCGCACTCCATCTCAGCCGGTCTTGATTACCCCGGTATCGGGCCTGAGCATGCATTTTTAAAAGATGCAGGCAAAGTAACGTATGACCATGTCACTGACTCCGAAGCCCTTGAAGCCTTTGTATGGCTCTCTCAGGCTGAAGGGATTATCCCTGCATTTGAGAGCTCCCATGCGATTGCCTATCTAAAGAAGATGAAGCCTGAAGCGATCAAAGGCAAAACGATCCTCATCAATCTCTCAGGGCGTGGCGATAAAGATATGATGCAGGCAAAAGAGATATTAAAAGACCAATTCAATTAATACCAAAAGGAAATAGCATGAACTTTGAATTAACCGCACTCCCCCTGAGTGACATCAACTCTGACTTGGAAATCGTGTTTGTCATCAACAAAGATGACAGCCACCACTTTGTACAAGATGTACTTCTACTTAAAAAAGCAGGGTTTGAAGCGGGGCAGGATGAAACTTGTCTGCTGGTAGAACAAGACAGACTTTATGTTGGGGCAGATACCTTAACAAGCACTGCCATCAGAACAGCTGCAGCCTCTGCTATCAGAGCGCTAAAGGGCACGGCATACAAGTCTGTCAAAGTTGCTACCTACACCAACAAAGGATGCTCATACACCCTGCGTGCCATGGTGGAAGGGTTCATTTTGGGCGCATATAGTTTTAATACCTATAAAAGCAAAAAAAAGAAAAATCCTATCAAACACATCACCGTATCGCTTGAAGAGTATGCGGATTTCACCCTTGAGATTGAAAAAGCCTCTGAAGCCATACACAAAGCACAGATCATTGCCGATGCCACCAATTTCACACGTGACATCGTCAACTCTACTCCCGATGACTGTTACCCAGAAGTGATGGCAACCATCGCTGAAGAGATGGCGGAGCAGACAGGACTGCACTGCAAAGTACTCAAACCAAAAGAACTGCGCAAAGAAAAGATGCAAACCCTTCTGGCTGTTGCACGTGCAAGCCGCCACAAACCAAGAGTGATACATCTCTCACACAAACCAAAAGATGCCAAATGCGTGGTAACTCTTGTAGGTAAGGGTCTTACCTACGACAGTGGTGGACTAAGCCTGAAGCCAGCTGATTTTATGGTAACAATGAAGTCAGATAAAAGTGGTGGCTCAGCGGTCATCGGCATCATGAAAGCTGTAGCGGAGATGAACCTGCCCATTGAAGTGCATGGTTTTGTCGGAGCTGTAGAGAATATGATAGGCGGAGATGCCTATAAACCTGATGATGTACTCGTTGCCAAAAACGGCAAAACCATCGAGATACGAAACACCGACGCCGAAGGCCGTTTGGTACTTGCCGATACACTCTGCTATGCACAGCAAGAGGTCAAAGCAGACTACCTTTTTGACTTTGCAACACTCACAGGTGCTTCAGTGGTAGCAGTAGGAAACTACACCTCTTCGGTCATGGGCAACAACAAAGAAGTACAAGACCTTGTAGTCAAAGAAGCACACAATGCAGGAGAGCTTGCCACAGCACTGGACTTCAACCGCTACCTCAAAAAAACCATCAAATCTGAGATAGCCGATATTTGTAACATCTCAAATACACGTTACGGAGGTGCTATCACGGCGGCTCAGTTTTTATCTGAATTTATTGACGAAGAGCATGCAGACAAATGGGCGCACATCGACATCGCAGGACCAGCATTTGTGGAACATATCTGGGGAGAGAATCCTCATGGTGCTTCAGGGGCAGGTGTAAGAATGATGGTCAAACTCATCGAAAATTTAGCAGCTGACAAAAGCCACAAATAGTGGCGATTGTTTTGTTTCATTATCTTTCGTGAAACGCTTCTGAAAATGTCTTAATAATAGGCTTGGTAAGATACGTTAATACACTTCTGTTTCCGGTGATGATATCTATCTGGGCTGTCATCCCTGGAGTCAATTCTATCTTTTTATGATCTTTAGAGACAAGCTCTGTTTTATCCAACACAATCAAAACTCTAAAATAGTATTTGTCGCCCTCTTGCGTTTTTTCCAGTATGGTGTCAGGGCTGATGTACTCTACTTTTCCATGAAAAATACCATAGATACTGTAATCATACGCATCAAGCTTGATAGCAGCAAGTTGCCCTGTCTTGACAAAAGAAATATCCGATGGAGACATTTTGGCTTCGATGATAAGCTTGTCTCCAAACGGCACCAGTTCAAGTATCACATCGCCAGCACGTACCTTAGCACCCTGCGTGGTGATAATGATGTTTTTAACGATGGCATCCATAGGTGCGTAAATCGTTGTACGCTCAAGGGTAATCTCTTTATCGGCAAGTTCTTGTTTTTTGGTAGAGAGTTCTTCTTCCACCTTGGTCATATCGGTTTGAGACTCTTTAAAATAGGTGTTGTTAACATTGGACATTTTACCCTTGAGTTCAGCTATTTGACGCTTCAGACGGATGATTTCAATCGCGCCGATATCGCCACTTTTTAACAAAGGAAGGTTCATACCTAGCTCTTCTTTTGCCAAATCCAAAGACTCGTTCAGTGCGGAGAGTTCATCATTGAGTGTGCGTTGTCTTCTATGAAAAAGTGCGGTTTGATTCTCTACAAATTCAGGATACTCTTTAATCGATGGCGAAAACGATAAGGGTTTTTCATACACTTCAGCATTGAGCCGTACCAGTGCCGCTTCGAGTGCCGCCACTTTTGCTTTACTCTCATCATACGCGGCTTGGGCCTGTTCTTTTTCCAAGACAACAAGTTCTTCCCCTTGCTTCACCTGATGCCCTTCCTCTACAAATATCTCTTCAATGACACCGTCTATGGCAGACTGAATCTCCTGTGTTTTAGCAGTCGCGATGACCTGTCCGCTGGCATGAGAGATCTGATCAAGATGCGCATAAGAAGCCCATATAGAAAAAGGAATAATAATCAGCCCCAATACCCCAAGCACAATCCAAACAGGATTAATGAGTGACTTATATGGCAATTTTTCTTGTTTCATGCTCATCCTTGCACTTTGTTTTTTGGACCGGCATTCAGCTGGGCAAGCACAGCTTCTTTTGCCCCATCGAGCACAATACCTTGTGGTCCCACAACGATGATACGGTTTACCAGAGCAAGTAAAGCAGGCTTATGGGTCACAACTACCAAAGTATGATTTGGTGCCAGATGTCCGGCAATCGCTTGCAATATCTTACGTTCGGTCTGATCATCCATATTGGCAGTGGGTTCATCCAAAAACAGAGCGAGTGACTCCATCAGCATCAGTCTAGTCAGAGCAATCATCTGCTTTTGTCCACCAGAGACACTCTCTCCTCCTTCAGGTATAGGCGTATCAAGACCTTGCGGGAGCGTGTTAAGCAGCTGAATCAGATTGGTTTTATGGGCAGCTTGAATGATTTTTTCATCATCTACCCCTATGAGCCCGAGCAAAAGATTGTCACGCAAGGTTCCGGAGATGAGTTTGACATTTTGAGGTAGATAGCCTATGCGTTCACTGAGTTTATTGCGTGAAATATGCTGCATATCAATGCCACCCATCAGTACTTTTCCTGATTGGGGTTTGTAGAGTCCTGCTAAAAGCTTGAGCAGTGTAGATTTTCCTGACCCAATTACACCCACTATCGCCACTCTTTCACCTGGAGCAATACTCAAGTTTGCTACAGAAATAGCCGGCGCATTTTCACCATACGCAAAGGCAGCATTTTTACATTGAAAATGTGGCGTTTGCTGTGCAGGGGTTAAAGGTGATTCCACTCCTTCATTGTCACGTTCGAGCGCATAGACACGATCAAGGTCTGCAATAGCGATTTT
>JAABRH010000068.1 GCA_011391015.1 Sulfurovum sp. | reverse complement strand
CAGGCACCAGCATGTATTCGATAGCTTTAATCCCTGTAGGGTTTTCTGCACTCCATACACCGTTTCTGCCTGTTCCACCTCTTTTCCAATCTTCTCCACTCAGCTCACTAAAGCTGTCCCATTCACTCAAAGGCGGGTAAAAAGAGAGTGTTTTGGGTGTTGGCGTGAACTTTGTCTCAGCGACTGCTGGTGTATCCACTACCGTTTTAAATACACCTGTAGCCAGTGATGCACCTGCTACTGTGTAAGCCGTACCTTTAAGGAAACTTCTTCTACCTTCGATAAAATTTTTATCTTCTGTATTCATTGATTTTGTCATAGATATCTTCTCCTTAACTTAATGGTAACATTTGTGGGATTTTAAGCCATACATCTTTAACCAAGAATAGCCCCACCAATGCTAGTATTGCTGCTAATCGAAGCAGCGTAATGTTATCTGATTTAATAGAACTGAGTCCCAAAAAGAACGGGATAATAAAGCCAAGTGTCATGCCTGTCCAAAACTCAACATTATATGCTCCGCCAGCATGCACAAATGCCAATGTCGCTTCTGCTTCAGAAGATTTGAATGAGAAGAAATACTCACTCATATACATAGCAAACGAAAAGAATACCGCAATCGTCAGTACAAATGCCAAATCTTTTCTTGCTTCTTTACTCCAAGAGCCAGAGACCAAAATCAGTGCTGCAGAGCCTGCCATAAATGCTGCCCACAACATCTGCATCACTTCTGCAGGTGCCTGCCATAACTCACGTGCACTTGACTGTGCCATGATGATGGCTGTATAGGTTGTTACAGGAATAGCTAAAAACACTAAAAATGGCATGATTTTTTCATACACCGCTGAATTTTTTCTTGCCAAAGCACTCATTTTACAATTTTTTCCACCAAGTGTCGGGAATGCATCTGCTACACCGATAAGTAATAAAACAGTTACCAATCCCAAGAAAAGAGATGCCAACCATGCACCCACCGTGATGGATGAAGTCCAATGCGGATGGGTGTAAATATGAATCATTCTGTAAGGCTGATGCAAATCGATCAATGTAAAAAACAAAAATACATTGAGTGCGATAAATGCAATCACAGGCATGATCCATCTTAAATTGGGCATTGATTCTTTTTTATGTCTATAGAGCAAATAAGCTGCCAAAAAAACAACCCCTGTACCGATACTTTTTGCCCACATATTCACTGTAATTATGCTACCCCAAACGATACCCTGAATAGGAACATCAAGAGTTACAATTGCTTGTGTTGCGTGTATTGTATTTTCTACCATCTTAGTGTCCTCCTTCTTTACTGTGTGTTTCCACATTTTCTTGCATTGCCGTGAAGTTGTCATTGTTTAACTTCGCGTGACCTGCAAACGGTGCCAAGAATCTGTCTAAAATACTGTGATGTTGATCTCCGACGTGCTCCAAATGCGTGATGTTATTAAAGAGGCTGAATCCTTCTAGTCTTTGATGTGCAAGAGGATTAAGCGTTTGATTGCCGCCGCCGACATAAAAGTGTGTTGGAGAAGTATGTTTTTCAGGTTTACGAACCTGTACTGCACCTTTGTGTTCCATGATATAACGCGAGATATGGCTGTTGTCATCTTCGATGTCACCAAAAATATTGGCTTCAACAGGACAAACAACTACACAAGCAGGCATCATGCCACTTTCGATACGGTGTGCACAGTAGGTACATTTGTCTGCTGTGTTTGTCTCAGGATCCATATAGATAGCACCATAAGGACACGCCATCATACAGCCTGCACAACCGATACAGCGCGAACTATCGATATTGACAATCCCATTTTCCAAATAATGCAATGCAGATACAGGACAGATACGCTCACACGGTGCGCTCTCACAGTGGTTACAGCGAAGCGGTGTAAACGATCTTTTTGTCTCTGGGAATACGCCAATATCAATGTATTTAACACGCAAACGCCAAGAACTAAGTGGAACTTCATTTTCCACTTTACAAGCAATCTCACAACCTTTGCAGCCCATACAAAGACTGAGGTCAACTAAGAAACCTAATTTCATTCTTTCTCCTTAAATTTAGCTATGCTTATAATAATTATAAGTGCCCGTTTATTATAAAAATATAGGGCAAACGCGTAATAACAATACTATAAAAATTTGGGTTAGATTTTGGTTATTTGTTGAAAAATTTTTGCGTTTTTGGCACCGTGTCACAAATTGGACACACTTTGTCAAAATATCTGATATCACTCTTCAATTATAAATGAAAAAATAGAGCCTTTGCCCTCTTCACTGTCGATTTGAAGTTTGCTGTGATGCATAGACAGTATGGTTTTAACAATAGACAGACCCAATCCCATAGAATTATCCCAATTATGTGTACCTGAACGGTAAAATTTTTTCGTTACTTTTTCAACATCATAACTGTTAATTCCCACTCCTTTGTCAATGACAGATATGGTCCTGCCGGCTATACGGAGTATCACTTCATCTTTGGAGTATTTGAGAGCATTTTCTATCAGATTTTTCAGCACGATCTCCATCAGTGTCCGATCGGCGTCAACCTTCAACGAATCTCCCTCTATATTTATCATTCTGTTCTTATATTGTTCCTCGAGTACGAGTTTGACCTCTTGAGCCAAAACAAACATGTCAAAGGTACTTTTATGCAGTGTTGCTTCACCGCTTTCAAATTTATTCCACAACACCAAACGGCTTAGGAGCGCTTCTATTTTGATACTGTTGTTATAGATTTTGCCTAAAAATTTATCACGTAAATGTGCGGGGATCTCTTTGTCTTCTTCCAAGGTTTGCGAGTAGCCCATAATTGAGGCTATGGGGTTGCGAAATTCATGAGCAATTGCTGATATCATGTCTCCGCGCTGTTTATTTTTCAGTTTAAGCTTTGCATTATAGCGCTGCTTGATTTGATCTCGTTTTCTGGCACTCTTGATCACCTTGATCAAATTTTGATTGATATCTTCAAACTCTTGTGTAAACAGTTCGATTTCATCATCAAATTTTTCAACTTTATCCAGATTTTCAAGGTATTTATTGATGACTACTAGCTCTTTTTGCATTCGTACCGCACCGCGGTAAATGGCATAGATAAAAATAGAAAAGCCTATGATTAGCAATGCAATAATCTCTAACGCAACAGTACTGTTTGTTACAAACACAGCCAAAATAAGAATAAAAATGAGACTCGTTGCAACTCCGAGTGTGACCAAACGTGCCATGATATATTCTGTAAAATGCGGACGTTTATACAAGGCATGTTCCCTAATTATCTGTTTCTATCTCAACAAGATAGCTTAAAAAATCTTCTGTTTCAAAATATCCGATAATCGTCTCAATCGTCTCTTTGTTTGAGGTCATAAAGTGAAAACTCGGTATCGCAGCAGTAAAGCCTTCTATCTGCTTGATACTTTCTTTATCCGACCTTTGCACTTTGAGCAACACATACGCCTGTAATTTTGCTTGCACATCAGGGCTAGAGAGTGCACCATTTTTCATCTTGACACACCACTTGCATTGTGGCTCTTCGACCATCACCATGACATTTTTATGCTCTTTTTTTGCACGCTCAAATGCTGTAGAAAACGCTGTTTCCCACTCAAGTTTATGGTAGGCTTTCAGCGTTTCTGTCTGTTCCTGTGCGAACCCTTGAGATAGACTCATACACCCTAATGCAACAAACAGTAAAATCTTCTTCACACTTGACCTTATTTTGTTTTGCTTTCTGCATCATTGATGTAAGAGATAAAATCTTCAGCATTGAAATAGCCTAGCACTTCTTGCAAGACTTCTTTGTTCTCTTTCATAAAAAAGGTTGTCGGTGCACCCTGAATGGCAGGCAAATGTTTCGTAGCATCGGAATCTTCACTCATCACCTTGACAAGCACAAAAGGCTCAAGTCTTTTTTGAACCGCTTCATCCGAAAATGTACGGTACTTCATTTTTTTGCACCATCTACATGTTTGGCTCTCAACAAACACCATCACATTTTTGTGCTCTTTTTGTGCCACTGCAAAGGCAGTTGGGACATCTTTTACCCATTCTAATGAAAAAAGCGCACTGCTCAAGAGCACGATGCTTAGTAGAATTTTATTCACGATCTTCCTTTAATTAAACTCATTGATTACTTGTTTAAATACTTCATACAGGGCTTCGACTTCTTGTATGGATGTGCGTTCATTGGGTGCATGTATCGTATCATTAATCACACCAAACTCTACAACATCTATGCCAAAAGCACCCATATGCCTCGCATCACTCGTTCCGCCTGCAGTGGAAAACTTTGCCCTGTTCCCTGTAATACTCTGTATGCTTTGGGTCAGTCTTTCCACTACTTTTGAGTCTCTTTTTGTGACAAATGGATATGAGCCTTGTGTCAACTCCAACGTATAATCCAGACCTTCAAAACACTTGTCTATGTACACTTTAACATTTTCTTGTGTAGTGTTTGTAGAATTGCGCACATTAAACATCAGTTTTAATTCACCCGGGCTTACATTAGTGACTTGCATGCCTGCTCTGATATCTGTGATAACCATCTTGCTTGGCGCAAAGTCATTATCACCCTCATCCAAGTCCACCCCTGCAATCTTTTCTAAAACAGTGGCAATTTGATGCACAGGATTGATGGCTTTTTCGGGGTACGCGGCGTGTCCCTGCTTACCCTGAAGCGTGAGATATCCATTGATGGAACCTCTTCTTCCGATTTTGATGGCATCTCCAAACACTTTCTCGCACGTCGGCTCTGCAACGATACAATAATCAGGAAGCAGACCAATCGCTTTGAGATGTTCCAGCATGATAATCGTGCCATATTTGCCCTCACCCTCTTCGTCTGAAGTAAGCAACAGTGAAAGTCTGCCCGCAAAATGTTCAATATCGTGACATGCCTGTACAAAAGCTGCCACACCGGACTTCATATCCTGTGCTCCCCTTCCATAGATACAGCCCTCTTTAAGCACTGGTGTAAAAGGATTGGTTTGCCAACCCTGTCCAGCGGGAACGACATCCACATGTCCTGCAAAACACAAATGAGGTCCTTGAGAAAATTGCTTCGTCAAGAAAAGGTTTTTTACCCCTTCTTTATTGACATAAATGGCTTCAAAGCCTTCAAGATACGCTTCGATAAATTTCAACGATCCTGCATCATCAGGCGTGAGAGATTCACAACTCAACAGTTTTAAAAGCAGATCAACGACATTCATTCACACTCATTTGTTTTTAAAATTTTCTATCATTAAAAGATAATCATCGAGATTTTCAAAGCGGTGATTTCCACCGTACTCGACAATAACCCTGTGCGCATTATAGAGTGATTGTGCTTTGGAGTAATCGAGCACTTCATCTTTGCTTTGTAAAAGAAGCAGATAGTCACCGTTTTGGACAGAAGAGTGTAAGAGTTTGAGCTGTTCAAGATAAACGGATTTAAATTCAAAGACCTCTTCATCACAATAACGCTTCTGCCACCCCGTATAAGGAGCCAAGGTCTGCCATGGTTGCGTAGAAGGGTTGATAAGTACCGCTTTCATACTGTATTTTTCTGCAAAATACGTAGCATAAAATCCACCCAAAGAAGATCCTATGAGAAGATCATAGGCTGAATTTTTCACTATCTCCTCAATATAAGCTGCGGTGTCCAATGGAGCAAAAGGAAGGTCAGGGGCAACAACAGTATCTTTGCCAAAATAGTTTTTAAGCAGAGCCGATTTGTTTCCTTCTCCACAAGAAGCAAAACCGTGAAGATAGAGAATTTTGGACATTTATTGTTCTATTTCTCCACGGTACGTGACAATTCCACCGTAATGGTTGATCACATGAGGATGTCCGTTTTGCTTAAATACATTTTGAACTTGTCCACTTCTACTTCCCGTACGACAGGTAAAAATAAGTGTTTTATCTTTTGAACTATTTAAAAGATCTAATGCCCATTGACTGAATTCCGAAGTCGGCTTAAGCAGATCAACACCTTTGATGTGACCCATCTCATACTCCATCTCTTCTCGTACATCGACTAAAATAAAGTCTGCTTTTTTGGCTTCACGCTCGTCTAGTAAAACCTCAAGCTCCTGCGAATCGATATATCCCTTGTCTATAAATGTCTGTAAACTCATCATTGTTATCCTGTTGATGTTAAATTGATGTATAATTATAGTCAATAATAATTATAATTTACTTTATAAACATTTATTCTCTACATCTACCACTTGTTTCATCTCTTCTTTTACTTTTGCTTCAAGTTCTTTTAATTTCTGTTCTTTGTATTCGGGTGTACAAAAGATTTGACAATGACAAATGCCATCAGTAGGAATCTCATGCTCTATCGCAGGTTTACAGGGACAGATTCTATCATCGGTACTTTTAAATTTTCCCGGTTTTGACTCATCAGGCTCAACCATAAAACAGGGGCAAAATCTTTTGCCAAAGAGCATTTTATGTCTTGCTAGACCCATGGTCACACCCTCGTTTACATCATCATTGGGTCCGTACACCCATCCTTTGCTTTCACAGACTTTGTCAGTAAACTCTTGTGTTTTAACTAACTCGGCTTTAAACTCTTCAGAATTCATATCCAATTGCTGCATTGTTGTATCCTTTAAATTCACATTTTATAGAGTAGTTTATATCTTAATCTAAATTAATATATAATAAGTATAGCTATAAAATCAACACCCAAGGCAGATAAATGAACATAGATCATACCGTTTTAGCCAAGCTTGAAAAACTCTCTCATCTTAAAATAAGCGACGCAAAAAAAGAAGAGGTCATAGAGCAGCTTTCAGGTATACTCACCTATGTGGATAACCTCAATGAGCTCGATACGAGTGCACTTGATGCCAGTTTTTCAACACTTGAGGGAGGAACACCATTAAGAGAAGACACCCCTAGAGGATCAAGCGGTATTGCCAAAGAGATTTTATCGCATGCACCTCAAAGTCAAGATGATTTTTTTATCGTACCTGCCATCATAGAATAATAGTGTGAACCACCCAACCCCTAAAGAGAATTGGGCTTCCTGCTTCACAGTACCGTGATCTGTTCTCAGGAGAGAATAGACGCATTGGTACTCCACAGGCTT
>JAABRH010000067.1 GCA_011391015.1 Sulfurovum sp. | reverse complement strand
GTAAAATAGAAGAGATAAGTATATCTCGTAAAAGGAGTTTAGTACTCTCTTGCAGAAAAGTTCGTAATTATAGCACGATACTTTAAAATAATCAATAGCAAATGATTATAATCAACTTAATACTGCATTATAGTGTTGTGAGGCTCACTGCTGCGCAGCCTCAAGTTTTCGAGAAACCAGAGCCCAATCGACCAGCGTCCACCACTTTTCAAGATAGTCTACTCTGGCATTTCGGTAATCGATATAATAGGCATGCTCCCACACATCGCAGGTAAGCAGTGGTGTAAGTCCACTCGATAGAGGATTGCTCGCATTGGAGTGTGGTTCAAGTACCAACACGCCATTGCTGTCCACACTGAGCCATACCCATCCTGATCCAAAAAGACCCAATGCCATCTGTATAAAGCGCTCTTTAAATGCTTCCGGTGAGCCAAAATCCCGTGTCAGTAACCCTACCAGTGTATTAGATGGCATGGTGTTAGCATTGTTCAAACCATTAAAGTAGAAATCATGATTGAATACCTGCGCTGCGTTGTTAAAGATAACGCCGGTGCTGTTGGTTATGATGGCTTCAAGACTCATCTCTTCAAAAGGTGTACCTACAATGAGCTTATTGAGATTGTTCACATAAGTGGCGTGGTGTTTACCGTGGTGATACTCGATTGTCTCTTTGGAGATATAAGGCTCTAAAGCATCCGAATCAAAAGGTAAATCCATCAATACATGTGTCATAAAAACTCCTTTTATATTTCTACAAGTGTAAAAAGAGTATGTGTAAAATGTGTGTAGTTTATAGGAAAGAGTTAGTTTGCTACAGTATGGTTACATCAAAAGAGATAGTTAAATTCCAAACGTGCATCAAGATTGTTGTTACCAAATTGTGTATACTCACTATAACCTGTTCTTAGACGCCATTGAAGCTCTGGCATGGATGGTACATTATGCACGATTTGTGCAAAGTAGTAATACAAACTATTATTGATGCTATTTCGTTTTTCCTCATCGGCATCTGTATAGAGAATAGAGAGTTGCATCAAAGGGGTTGTATAGACACCTGTTTTATTGCTATTCATGGTCAATTCGGCACGATAACTGCTGGTGTTGGCATACCAATTGTATTGCAGTACAGAACGCGTGTATCCGTCTGTGGGAAAACCCCTCCATGGTGCCAGTAAATCTGCCTCATCAAACACATTGGAGTACCCAAGATTGAGTTTATAGTTTTTGTAAGTTCCAACGAGTCGTGCTGCAAGCATCTGCCCATCAAGCGAAGAAGCATTTGTATACCCACCTTGTGCACCCGTTTGACCAGCTAATAAACCTGAAAGTGCAGCACCTCCGATGGCACCCGCACCATTGTCAAATTGTTTAATATACCTTAACCCTGGAGCAAGTGAAAAATCTTTTCTAAGTACAAAATTGTAATTTGCTTCCGCCATGGCTTGCGTGAGTAGTTCGGGTAAATTGTACATGGAGGTATCAACCTTAAGGTTGGCAATGGAGGTATTATGCAGATCTGCTATCATCAATGGTGTATCAATATCAATACCTGCGTTTTGAAGTCGCGTATAGCTTAGACCTTTGTGTATAACAATATCATCATTTTCATACCATTCAGGATTGATTCCTGAAGTGGTATTTTCATCACCATAAGCGACTACAGAGTGTAGATTGGCATGGCCTCTGTGTTTTTCTTTTGCTAGATATCCGAGTTTTATAGCCGTATCTGGAACAATGGTAGAGTCTGCGACGATCCCATCAAAGGTATCAGGTATCATCTTGGCATCGTTTGACTTGGTGTAAAAAGATTCTACCAGTTGACGACCAAGCAGTAGGGTTGTGTGAGCTAATCCTGTGTAACCAATATACGCCTGTCCGATGACACCTAAATCTTGTGAACCTGTATTAATATAGTCATATCTGCTAAACACATCTTGCCCCGGTTTTAAAAGCGCTGCATTTTCAGCTGAAAGGTTCGTAAAGCCATGTGTATAATACAGCCCGGTCGTAAAATCAAAATGACGATAAGAGGCAGACTTAAAAAGTAAAGATCCGCCAAGACCACTCGCATAATGGTCTTGGTCAGTTTTAGTTTCATTTTCCCAATCAAAAACGAACGTATTGGAACGAAGTCTTCCGTAAAAATTACCCTCTGTGAACATTTCACTAAAAGCATCTACTTTTTTCTGCTCTAAATTATAGATCATTTGGTAGTTTGCTTTGAGTGCAGATTTTTGCTTCTCTTGTGCAGATGCAAAAAATGTAGTAAAAAGAAATGTCAATAGTATGATGGGTAGTTTAAAATCTTTCAAGAGCATTCTTCCTTAAGTATAAACTGTATAAAATTGCTGAAAATATAGCAGATTTGACTTAATGTGAAAATTCTGAGGATATTATTTCTTCAAAGCCTCTAATGAGGCTTTGAGAATTATTTGAAATCAGGTTGTGGTGTTGCCAGTGTGCTTGCAGGAAATTGTGGGTAAACAATCTCTGGTTTTCTGCCCTCAAGTGCACCAAAGAAAGTTACGATTTGTGCCGCTTCTTCATCTGTGATGACGATACCCAGTTGCGTACTTCCCATCTCTTTTACTGCATCAGAAAGACTCCAGATGGCGCCGTTGTGAAAATAGGGTGCTGTCTGCGTGATATTTCTAAGTGTCGGTGTTTTGACCATACCGTTTTTATCACCTTTAAAGTCACCTACAGCGGCAAATTTATATTTTCCCGCTACTTCGAACGGTTGCATAGTGCCACCAAGTGCTATGCCTGTATGACATGACACACACCCTTTGTCCATAAAGGTTTGAAGTCCTTTTTTCTCAGCATCACTTAGTGCATCAGATTTACCATTAAGAAAATCATCAAAACGTGAAGGTGTCACCAAAGTTCTCTCAAATATACCTATTGTAGCTGTGATAGTTTCAAAGTCTATCTTGACATTTTTGCCATACGCTATTTTAAACTCATCTACATAGGCTGGGATAGAGTTGATTCTCTCAACCACGAGTGAAGGAGCTGCTGCCATTTCCGGTGCTGCCTGCATAGGTCCTTGCGCCTGATCTTCTAAGTGAGGGCTTCTGCCATCCCAAAATTGAGCCTTAAAGAACATCGCGTTGTACACAGTCGGTGAGTTAAGATGGTGCGGGTTTGGTGTCCACTGGTGTCCTACTGCTGCAGAAACACCGTCTGTTCCACCTAAACCAAGATTGTGACAGGTGTTACAAGAGATGATACCGCTTTTAGAAAGTCTAGGCTCAAAGAAGAGTTTTTTACCGAGTGCTACTTTTTCAGGTGTGATGGTGCTGTTTGGATCAGTAAGCTTGAGCAATTCTGTATGATCTTGGGGTATTGCCACAAGACCGTTTTGTTTAGCAGTATCTGCAAGCGTAGGTGCAGCGGACAAAAACGAAGTAAGACATACAGTTGTGGCAATTAAAACAGAATGTTTCATGGATATTTCCTTTTAAAAGATAATTTTTATCCTTTAAGTATAGTACCATTTACCTTAATTCTGTATTAATATTACGAATATATTACAACAACCCCATCGCCAACTTTGCATCATCACTCATGCTGTCTTGTCCCCATGGCGGATCAAAGACGATATCGACTTCAAGATCTTCAAGTCCTTCTTGACGTGAGGCAATGCTTTTAACCAGGTCAATGATGACTTGGGAAAAAGAACAGGTCGCTGAAGTGAGTGTCATGGTAATCTTCGCTTTTTTAAGCATGGAGACTTCATCTGTCCATACATCAATGTTATAGATAAGTCCTAAATCATAAATGTTTACAGGAAGTTCAGGGTCATAAATCTCTTTAAGATGAGTAATGATAATCTCTTTCATCCCTTCATCTGTAGGTTGACTTTCAAAAAATTTTCTTTTTTCCTCTGCCATTTTTTCAGCGATGCTTTGTTCACTCATGACTAGGCTCCTTGTTCTTTGCATTGTTGTGCATAGGTATAGACTTTTTTCAAAAAGGCTTCAAGACTCTGCTGGCGTACTGGAGAAAGCAGTTCAACTATCCCCATATCATGGAGTTTTGCAGGATCAAAACCGAGTATCTCATCGACAGGGCGGTTGGCAAAGATATCCAGCAAAAGTGTCAGCATCCCTTTTGCCATCTCTGAAGTGCCTTCACCGCGCAGCAACAGCAAACCGTCTTTACATTCACCCATGAGCCATGCATTGCTTGCACAGCCGTGTACATAAGTCGCTTCATTTTTCTCTTCATCGGGCAGGGTAGTATGTTTTTTACCCAGATCAAAAATATACTCCAGTTTTTCATCTGCAGTCGGAAAAAGATCAAAATCCTCTTTGTATCGTGCTACGGTCTCTTCCATATTCATATTAACCCCTTTGGTGTGTTGTGTAAAAGACTTCTTCAAAAGCAGCTTTGATCTGCTCTTGCTGTCTGGTGTCTTTGACTGTTTCTATGAGCGTGTTGGCAAATGCGATGACAAGTATTTTCCTTGCTTCTGTGTAGCTTATACCGCGGCTTTGCAAATAAAAAAGCTGTTTTTCGCTAAGCTGTCCCGTCGTTGCACCATGGCTGGCTTCAAGCTCATCGATGTAGATCTCTAACTGAGGCTTGGCTGCCATATATGCTTCTTTGTGAAGCAAAATAGCTTTTGAGTTTTGCTCTGCTTTGCTGTATCTGGCAGAATGTTCTACTTTGATGAGTGCATCAAATATCCCTCTTGCTTTGCCGTCTAAGATGTTTTTTGCCTCTTGTTTGGAAGTAGAGTGCTCGCCTTTGTGTATCATCTGAGAGACAGTACCGCGCTTGGAGTCTTTGTTGAGATACAGTAGGTGTGATGCATCTACGTGTGCGTAGGTATCAAGCTCTATTTTCATAAGTTGAAGCGCTTGACCCCCGCCCAGATCAAAACTTTTAATGAGGGCATTGGCTTGCTTGGCGACATTGACCTTATGTGAGGCTATCATCGCATAACGGCTGTCTATCATGCTGTGCATTTTTACCACTCTAAGCGTAGAGTCTTGTGCCACATGCATATCATAACCGTACAAGACTAGCGTGTTTTCGATGTCATCCGCAGTAAAACTCTCATAGATGGTCGCATGACGATTGGCTTGGTTGTGCAAGACAATACGATAGGGCACAAGGCTGTTACTTTTGGTGAAGCGGTGTTCTATTTCCAGTTCAGCATCCCCATCCACTTCTATCTTGATAATCACCGGTGAAAGCAGATGAGATAAAAAATACATTGGATCAAAATGTTCCATATCGGCAGACTCGCACTCTTTGTAGTAGATGCGAAGCCCTTTGGGTGCAGTGCTTACAACACCATCAATGATGATGACTTTCTCGCCTATTCCGATGGCACCAGGAAAAGCAGGTGTGACGGTATAGTCAGACTCTAAAAGTTTTTCGACATCAAAATAGCGGTAGGCTTCACTCTGCTTGTCCGGCAACCCAATCGAGCAAAATCTCTCAAGTAGTTGCTCTCTTCCTTTGACCTGTAAGAGGGTACTAAGCTCTTGGGTTTGTGTATTTTTGAGCGTTGAGAGTTTCATTATTCTTCCTCTATCGTATCGTATCCGTGTTCTTCAAGCTGCGCAACTAACTCAGGGCCCGCTGTTTTGATGATGCGTCCGTCTTTGAGTACATGGATGTAATCAGGCTTGATATAGTCCAAAATGCGTGAGTAGTGGGTGATGACCAAAAAGCTACGTTTGCCGTCTTTCATTTTGTTGATACCCTCTGAGACTGCTCTTAGCGCATCAATGTCAAGACCTGAATCTATCTCATCGAGGATGATGACTTCAGGCTCAAGGATAAGCATTTGCAAGATTTCGTTTCGTTTCTTTTCGCCACCTGAAAAACCTTCATTGAGTGAGCGACTGATCATGTCTGACTTCATGCCCAGCATCTCCAAGTGACCTCTCATCAGACGCAAAAACTCTGCTGCGTTAAGTTCTTCTTTGCCTTCGTGTTTGCGTTTTGCATTGAGTGCAGACCTAAGGAAGTAAGCATTATTTACGCCTGGTATCTCTACAGGGTGCTGAAACGAAAGGAAGATACCCTCTAGCGCTCTCTCTTCGGCTTCCATCTCTTTGATGCTTTTGCCTTTGTAGAAGATGTCTCCGCCTGTAACGGTTACATCATAGTGTCCCACAAGTGTCTTAGAGAGCGTTGATTTACCAGCCCCGTTTGGTCCCATGATGGCATGTACTTTGCCTGGTTCGAGCTGAAGGTTCAACCCTTTTAGTATCTCTTTGTCGCCGATTTTTGCTTGTAAATTTTCTATGGTCATAATGCTGTTTGTACTCATCCTACGCTTCCTTCTAATGTTAATTCTAATAATGCTTTTGCCTCAACCGCGTACTCCATCGGAAGTTGGCTGAAGACTTGTTTACAAAAACCGTGTACGATCATAGACACGGCATCTTCTTCGTTTATCCCTCTTTGACGCAGGTAAAAAAGCTGCTCGTCAGATATTTTTGAGGTGGTGGCTTCGTGTTCTATCTGTCCTTGTGTGTCTTTAGACTCAAGGTAAGGAAAGGTATGCGCGCCGCAATTGGGTCCTATAAGGAGCGAATCACACTCAGAGTAGTTTCTTGAACCTGTAGCATTGGCACCGATCTTGACCAATCCTCTGTAGGTATTCTGTCCTCTCATGGCTGAGATACCTTTGGAGATGATGGTAGAAGAGGTGTTCTTGCCAATGTGTATCATCTTTGTACCCGTGTCGGCTTGTTGCGCGAGGGTAGTGACGGCTACAGAGTAAAATTCACCTACAGAGTTATCTCCTTTAAGGATGCAGCTAGGGTACTTCCATGTGATGGCAGATCCTGTTTCTACCTGTGTCCATGAGACTTTGGAGTTGTCACCTTGACAGAGCGCGCGTTTGGTAACGAAGTTATAGATACCCCCTTTACCGTTTTCATCACCGGGGAACCAGTTTTGAATGGTGGAGTATTTAATCTCTGCATCTTTCATGATAACCAACTCGACTACCGCTGCATGGAGTTGATGTTCATCCCTCGTGGGTGCAGAACACCCTTCGTTGTAGCTGACATATGAGCCTTCATCGGCTACGATGAGTGTACGTTCAAACTGCCCTGTATTGACCGCATTGATCCTAAAATAAGTGCTCAGTTCCATCGGACAGCGAACTCCTTTAGGGATGTAGACAAAAGTACCATCAGTAAACACTGCAGAGTTCAAGGCTGCAAAGTAGTTGTCTGCCATCGGGACAACAGAGAACATATATTTTTTAATGAGTTCAGGATGTTCTTTGATGGCTTCTGAGATAGAGCAAAATATAACCCCGTGCTTTTGCAGCTCTTCAGAG
>JAABRH010000066.1 GCA_011391015.1 Sulfurovum sp. | reverse complement strand
AACCGATGCTTTTTCATGCTATCGATGCGGCACAGCAGATCTCTTATGATATCACCGTTGTACTCTACCATGAAGCGGTACGTATACAAAAAGCCATAGATACCAACTATAACAACATAAAATTTCATACCCAAGACGTAGCACAATTTCCGGGTACAGGCGGCGCTTTAAAAGGTGTCCATACTACTCACGACAAAGTACTCATACTCAACGGCGATATGCCGCTTGTGACCATGGAGGCACTCTCACTGCTCATCCAAGGTGATGCCGATATCAACATGTCTGTCATTACTCTAGAGAATCCCTCAGGATATGGACGTGTTGCCATCACTAATGGAAATGTACTTGAGATCATAGAAGAAAAAGATTGTACCGCTTCTCAAAAAAAGATAGAGACGGTCAATGCAGGCGTATACTGTGTGAAAAAAGAAGTACTGGAGCGCTACATCCCAACAATCAAAAATGACAATGCCCAAAAAGAATATTACCTCACAGACATCATCAAAATGGCGGTAGATGAAAGCAAGATTGTACACCCTGTGATGGTGAATGAAGAAGAATTTAAAGGGGTTAATTCCAAACTTGACCTCGCTCACGCTGAAGAGATACACCAAAGACGCATCAAAGCAGCATGGATGAAAGCAGGGGTAAGTATGCGCCTGAGCGAGACTATCTACATTGATGCACGTGTCAGTTTTGAAGGTGAATGTATGCTAGAAAATGGTGTCACCATTTTGGGGGCATCACGCATCATTGCTTCACATATCAAAGCACATTCTGTGATTGAAGATGCAACGATTGAAAACTGCGATATAGGACCTATGGCACGAATCAGACCTGCTTCAATCCTATCTGATTCCCATATCGGAAACTTTGTGGAAGTCAAAAAATCAACCCTAAAAGGTGTCAAAGCGGGTCACTTGAGCTATCTTGGCGATGCTACGGTTGGTGAGGGCACAAACATCGGTGCGGGGGTTATCACCTGCAATTATGACGGAAAAAAGAAATACCAGACCATCATTGGCAAAAATGTATTTGTGGGTTCAGATACACAACTCATAGCCCCTGTTGTCATAGAAGACGATGTGCTGATAGCCGCTGGTAGTACGATCAACAAAAACATAGCAAAAGGTGAACTTGCCATCTCAAGAACACCCATCAAAACAGTCAAAAACTTTTTTTACAAATTTTTTACAGAGAACCACAATGCAGATTGATTTACAGGGCAAATCAATCCTTTTGGGTGTCACAGGAAGCATTTCAGCCTATAAAGCCTGTGAGCTGGCGCGTCTTTTCATTAAGGCAGGTGCATCGGTGCATGTGGTGATGACACCTTCAGCTGAACGTTTTGTCTCTGCACTTACCTTTGAAGCACTGACACGCAATGCCGTACTGAGCGAAAAAACCGAATCATGGGCCAGTGAACTCAACCACATAGAACTGGGTAGAAAGTGTGATGTGTTTGTCATCGCACCAGCCACTGCCAACACGATGAATAAAATAGCTCAAGGCATCGCAGATAACATCCTGACCCAAACTGCATTGGCATTTAGAGACAGCATCCTCCTTGCCCCTGCTGCCAATACACAGATGCTTGCAAAAACTCCCACCATGAATGCTCTTGCCTTTTTACAAACCAATCAATACACCATCATACAACCACAAGACAAACTTTTGGCGTGTGGAGATGTGGGCAGTGGGGCATTGGCAGAACCACAGGAGATATTTTTTGAGGCAGCAAAAGCACTCTGTAGGGATACTTTTTGGGAAAACAGACACGTCATCATCACAGGCGGTGGTACACGCGAAAAACTCGATGAAGTACGCTATATCTCAAACTTTTCTTCGGGGAAAATGGCAAAAGCACTCAGTATAGCACTCTACCTAAGAGGAGCAAGTGTGACCTACATCTCTACAATGGGGTTTGAGGGTCTGCCTTTGGGTATCAAAACCATCGAAGCGCAAAGTGCGCAAGATATCTTCACTGCCACTAAAGAAACAGTGGAAAAAGTAAGTAGCCAAAATGATTCCAAAACACCATATCTGTTTATAGCTGCAGCGGTTGCAGACTTTACTCCCAAAGAAACACACACAGGTAAACTGAAAAAATCCACATTGGGTGAGAGCTGGAATGTCAGTTTAAAACAAACGACTGATGTACTCATCTCTATCAACAAAAGTGCCATCAAAACGGTAGGTTTTAAAGCAGAGATGGACTCTGAGGAGGGGCTGGCTAATGCGGTGGTTCTTTTAGAGAAAAAAGGAGTTGATGCAGTGTGTTACAACCTGCTAGAAGATGCCAAAAGTTTTGGCGGTGATGAAAATGAGATAACCTTTATCACCAAAGAGACACAGATCTCATTGGGACGCACCGATAAACTCACCCTTGCAGGTAAAATAGCAGATGAAGCCAAAAAACTTCTCGCCAAAGAGTCAGCCCATGTCTAAAAACACTATCAAACACCTCGCTATCATCATGGATGGAAATGGAAGATGGGCAACAAAGCAGGGACTAAGCCGTACCAAAGGACATGAAGCAGGTGCAGAGACGATTCGAGATATCACCACCTATTGCGCATCAAATCCAAACATACAAACTGCTACTTTTTATGCCTTTAGTACCGAGAACTGGAAACGCCCCAAACTTGAAGTAAAATTTTTGATGAAACTGCTCGACCGCTATCTGCAAAAAGAGCTAGAGACCTACCAAAGACACAATATCCGTTTTTTAGCCATCGGCGATATGGGAGCTTTTAGTGCACCGTTGCGTGAACGTATCAGGCTCACACAGGAGCTTACCCAAAACAATACCAATCTCACACAGATACTGGCGTTAAATTATGGTGGGCGTGCAGAGATTACTACTGCGGTGAACAGACTCATCAAAGAAGGCAAACAAACCATTAGTGAAGAAGATATCTCAGGGGCACTACAGACACCCTACAGCGATATCGATCTGCTGATCCGTACGAGTGGTGAAGAACGGATTTCCAACTTTTTACTCTGGCAGATTTCTTACAGTGAACTCTATTTTACCCCGACACTGTGGCCCGATTTTACCAGTAAAGAATTGGCAGAGATTATCGAAAATTTTGAACAGCGTACACGACGTTTTGGAGGTGTTAAATGATAGAAATAAGCATAGGGCTTATGGTGTTTATCTTGGGTATCATGATAGGGTCTTTTCTCAATGTAGTCATCTACCGCATACCCAACGATGAGAGCATCGTCTTTCCTGCCTCTAAATGCCAAAGCTGCCAAACACCGCTAAAGTGGTATCACAACATACCGCTTGCTTCTTGGCTGCTACTAGGAGGCAAATGCGGCTTTTGCAAAGCAGCCATCTCCAAACAATACCCACTGGTGGAATTACTCACCGGTATTATCTTTTTGGCACTCTATTTTAAACTGGGGCTTGTGTGGTATCTTCCTTTTGTTGCTGCCTCTTTTGCTGCGCTTTTTGCCTTAGTCATGATAGACTTTAAATATATGGCGGTTCCAGACTCTGTCAATTTTGCAGCCCTGCTCTTTGCTCTGGTACAACCCGATATCATGACAGCTTTGATGTATGCAGCTGTTGCTGCAGGCGGACTTTATCTCATTGGTCTGCTCTCTTCACTTATTGCTAAGAAGCAGGCTATGGGCGGAGCCGATGTCATTGTGGCAGGAACCATGGGTGCGCTTTTGGGTTTTCCAAACTTCTTCGTAGCGATATTTCTTTCTGCACTGCTTGCGATGATCCCCGCACTGCTTAACCGCGAAAACGGTGTGCCTTTTGTACCTTTTTTAGCCTTGGCAACGTTTATTGTCTACCTTTATGATACACAGGCAACACAACTGCTGGAAACCATCATCTATGGTTAATATCAAAGGGTACCTATCGTCACACTTTAGCAAGTCATTTTTAACGATATTTTTGCCTTTTTTTCTGATTATCTCACTGGTTTATCTGGTTAGAATCGCTGCATTGACAGCTAAGATACAGATCAGCTTTCCAGAACTCTTGCTGTTATATAGCTATTCGATTCCCGATATTGTCTTTTACACCCTGCCTCTTTCTTTTGTCACCGCTTTAGCCAATGCGCTGATACGACTTTCACAAGACAATGAACTTATTGCACTCTATGCGCTGGGGCTTAAAGCAAAAAATGTATTGGGTACGATGCTAGTACTTGGGTTTCTCTTTTCACTGCTCTTACTGAGTATCTCCTTTTTGGCGATGCCCCTGAGTAAGCAGTTTTACAAAGCCTTTAAAGAAGAAAAGCAAGCCCAGGCCAAACTTAACATCATCCCCGGCAAACTGGGGCAGAAGTTTGGCAACTACTATGTCTATGTCAAAGAAAAAGAGGGAACCTTACTCAAAGATATCGTCATCTACAACCGAACCGATAAAAACAATGAACAGTTTTTCTCTTCTCAAACCGGAAAGATTCAGAACAATCCCTCAGGCGCTTCACTTCTGCTGAGAGACGGATATGGCTACACCTACTCACAAACCAAACTGCAACAGGCCCAATACAAAACCCTTGAAGTCTATGACAGCAGTCACAAAAACGGATTTGAGTTTGAAGAGATTGCAGCGTACTGGGCTCAGGCAAAAACAGATCCCCAGTGGATGCGTAAAATACTCTTTTTTGTCTTTGTCAGTCTGATTCCCCTTCTATCGGTTTACCCCATCGCCTCCTTTAGCATGATCAATCCGCGCTATGAATCCAACCGTTCGTTTCTTGTTGTTTTCAGTACCGCTTTGGTACTTTATGTGATGGCTAGTTCTCTCAGTAAATGGGGAACACCGCTTGTTTTGGTGCTCACACTGGGATTCATCATTGTAGGTGGTAGGTGGCTCTTTGCACAGCGTGTCTCCCGATACTTTTAGCAGACACATGATGCGCATCAAAGCAGTCATAGCCTACGACGGCAGTCACTATCAAGGGTTTCAGAAACAAACATCCACTAAAGTGACCATTGCCACCGCTTTAGAAGAAGCACTGTGCGCTTTACAGATACACTCCCCCATCACTGCAAGCGGCAGAACCGATGCCGGCGTACATGCCACAGGTCAAGTCATACACTTTGACGTACCTGATTTTTGGTTTGATCTTGAGAAGCTCAAAATAGCATTAAACAGAAAACTCATGTCCATCTCTCTCAAACATCTCTCTTATGTACCTGAGGATTTTCATGCACGCTTTTCTGCAAAAAGAAGAGTCTACCGTTATGTATTTAAAACGCATCAGCCTTCGGTCTTTGAACAGGCGTACATTGCCCGGTATGAATCATTTGATCCGCTCATACTCAAACAGGCACTGGAGTGTTTTGTAGGCAGGCATGATTTTAACTATTTTCATAAAACAGGCTCACTCACCCATACCACTGTGCGCGATATCTATCGTGCGTATTACCGAAGCTATAGAGGGTATCATTGTATCTATTTTGAAGCAAACGGATTTTTACGTTCACAGGTACGTATGATGGTGGATGCGGCGATGGCGTGTGCAAGAGAAGAGATGCTTATTGGTGCACTGCAAGAGCAATTGGCGTGCCAAAAAAAGCACCGAAACCAACTCGCTCCGGCTTCAGGGCTCTATTTAGCGAGAATTATCTACTAAAACTTTAGTGTGTGGCGATTTTAGGCTGCACCATAGGTTCAGGCATCCCTTCTACCTCATGTGTATCGGCAACCGGAGGAAGGACAACTGCCGGCAAAGGCTGAGTCTGGTTTGCCTCTGTTGCGTTGGTATCTGGTTGTTTCACCTCACTTGGCGCGTCTGTTTGAGGTGCCTGCTCTACCTTGGGTGCTGTTTCTGTCTGGGAGTCTTCATCTATTTTCGGGGCTGCTTCTTCAAGCGCTTCTTCGCAGTCAAACAGTTTGTCATCCAGAGTTTTTACGCGCTCAACATTGGCACCATGCTCATACACAAGTTCTCCGCCCTCTTCACCCTGCTTAAACAGACCAGCGACTAATGCGATCAGTAAAAGCATATAGAGTGTTTTACTCCACGTTCTGCTTAACATCATTGAAAGCAGTTTAAAGACCAACACGACTGCAGAAGCAATGAGCAGGTAGGTTCCCAAAAGTTTATGTTCTTTGAGTTCAGCCTGACCTGCTTCACTGAGCGCATCAAATGCCTCTTTGCCATCTACGCTGCCTGTTAGATAGGCTGCTGCGATTGCTAAGGTAGCCACAACCATCAAAAACAAAGATATCATAGAGAGTGATCTTCTTTTAATGACAAGATTGATGAGCTCCAAAAGCAAAATCACCACAGGCAAAGCAATGGCAAAATGATCCACAGGAGGGTGCAAAAGTACAGGAATATCAAAAGGGAGTTCTATATTTGGGAGGGAGATTACTGGTAATGCCATTCTATTTTTCCTTTATTTAAAGTAAATGATTATAACACAAGTGCACTAAAAAGGCTTGATGACGACCATGATGACGATTCCAATCATCAGCAATGTAGGCACTTCGTTGTAGAGTCTGAAATATTTACTGCTTTTATAGTGAGGATTTGTGATGAGTATCTTGCGTATATGTTCTAAAGAAAAATGATAGGCAATCAAAAAAACCAGTAAAAACAGCTTCATATGTATCCATCCTCCGCTAGAGAGGATGCCTGAGTTCAAGTAGAGCATCACACTCCCTGAGAGCAGCGTTGCCCACATCGCAGGTGCACCGATAAACTTAAACAGTTTATATTCCTGTATCTGTACAATGTCTGTAAATGCTTTAATGTCTGCATTTTCACGGTGGTAAATGAACAAACGCGGCAGATAAAACAACATCGCCATCCAACTCACAAAACTCATCACATGAAATGCCAATATCCAACTATAATACGCCATCACTCCTCCAAAATCTGAAAATCTCTAGCATCATACACGACCAATTGCAACTTTTTATAATAGCCAAGATGTCCATAGTCTATCTTGAGACGGCTGCCGTTTTGAGGGCTAAGTTTTCTGTTTTTAAAATAAATCGGGATACTCCCCTTGCTTAGATGCAAATACCCGCTTCTGTAGACACCACTAATATTGCGTACCACTTCATTTTGATTGTGCGTGCCCAAGTCTGACCCTTGCACTTGAAGATAAAACGGTTCAAGATTGACTTTCCCTCTCTCTTTGATTTTAGAGGCATTGGTCACTTCTTTTAGCCCATTATAGGTCGCGATGCTTTCAACAAGCAGATCATAGCTTCGTCCTTCTTCAAGTGCACCTGCACAGCCATAGAGAAATATACCCCGTGTTGCAACTGCCTGTTTGACTAGAGCATGCTGACCCCGTTTGAGTACGACCACAACATCATCAAGCCGTACAGGATTGCTAAGAGACTCCAAAACATACAGGTCATCGATGCTATGTTTTTTCACCTGTTTTAAATCCGATTTCTGTTCTTCTGCCACATACGGTTTAGTATCAAACAGTGCATAAACAGGCAGATGATCGGAG